>DATGQB010000056.1:0-12236 GCA_035304405.1 Edaphocola sp. | reverse complement strand
TTGAAGTGGATTAGAAGCAAGAATAATTTTATATAAAGAGTCTAATGCGTAATCTGGGTTTATATTAACTTTGCCTAAGAGCATAACAAATGGCTTTAATGATATTATATGGCTTGTACAAAAATTCATATCCATACCGAGGATATTGCCCCTAAAGAAATATGGCTGGCGCACTTAAGTCTCATAGAAGAGATTAGCGGCTGGGAAGAACCTGAGGACGACTCGATAATAGCATATACTGAATGTTGGGAACAAATAAAGGAGGCTATTGAACGAATTGCAGCTGATACTGCTACCGCCATCAGCATTTCTGAAGTGCCGGCACAAAACTGGAATGCTGTATGGGAATCTAATTTTGAACCGGTAATCATCCCGGATTTTGTATGTGTGAGAGCTCATTTTCACCCCGAAATACCGGGCATACCCTATGATATACGCATAACCCCCAAAATGTCTTTTGGCACCGGCCATCATGCCACTACCCGGCTTATGATGATGCTCATGCGGGACATAGATTTTAAGGGTAAAACTGTATTTGATTATGGTACTGGCACAGGCATTTTGGCGATTCTGGCAGAGATGCTGGGAGCAGAACATTGTTTTGCCATAGACATTGACGAATGGGCATACGAAAACGCTAAAGAAAATATTTATACCAATAATTGCCAGCACATTGAAGTGGCACAAGGTGATATTCAATCTGTATCGGCACAGCCATATGACATCATCCTAGCCAATATCAACCGGCATATCCTTTTGGAGTCGATGCAGCGTATGCATGAGCTACTGGTGCCCCGTGGCCAATTGCTACTGAGTGGCATTTTATACCTTCAAGACACGCGCATCATACTGGATAAGGCTAAAAGTTGCGGATTCCAGATGCTGCGACAAGAAGAAGAGAATGGCTGGACTGCCATCTTGCTGACAAAAGTCTAAACCATCAAACTCATAAAAACAACAATAGCGATAGCCTCCTGACTATCGCTATTGTTTATTTCAGGTAAAACTAAACTTGCTTGGATTAGAAATCTTGCTTAGCTACTTTGTCTTTAATTGCTTGCAGCGCTCTGGCTTCGCCCAAAATTGCACTCATCTTGTTGCCTTTACCGTCATCACCCTTGGCAATATAACCACCTCTAGCTGTTTTAGAAATTACAGCATTATGCATAGGTACATTTTTTTCTTTAGTTTTCAAGCAGTATGCTGTAATCATTTTTGAAGTATCCATACTTAAAATTGTCTTTAATTTTTTTAAAAATAATTGTTAGTTGTTGCGCAAATGTAAGCATTTTTGGTTATCAAAATAATCAGAGTTGCTGAACTTTTTTGTGTTTTCTGCAGAAAAATAAGGCTCAAACCAGTCAAAACTGTTAAGGATTAAACCCAGATTACGCATTAGGAATTTAAAAGAAAATTATTATGGCAAATAACCCACAAAATAGTGAAAAAAGCATAATAAATTATGGTTTTTGAGCTATTGAAGTGGATTAGAAGCAAGAATAATTTTATATAAAGAGTCTAATGCGTAATCTGGGTTAAATTCGGTATTCGCAACCTTTGTTGTCTTTTCCCCAAAAGAATCAGGGCATTTATAAAATTAGTGGACAGGAGCTATTTTGGAAGAGACCAGCAGCAAGGAGCAACCTCTGCCTACCCATTCATGCCCCTTCCTTTCGATAGTTTGATTCCCTACCGGATATCTAAGCCTGTTTCCACATCATTTTGATAACTCTTGATACTGCCAGTCTTACAAGCCCGCCACAAGGCGCAGCACCTTGAGCCGTCTAGTTTGGTGGCGCAACCGATGCGAAGCCTAGCCCCAGAAATAACCTGCGAGCAATGCTGTCGCTACCAATATAGGAGCAGGTAGTCGGGTATATTTCAGACATAGATAAGTGAGCAGAATGGTCAATAGGCTGGGCAGGTCGAGCTTTTGTAACCAAGCCTCAGAAGTAAAGTCTGCTATTTTGAGTTGAAAAATCTCCATAGTAAACAATATTCCCGATGCCCAGATAATGCCTACTATCATGGCATTGATACCTTCTAGCGCTCTGAATATGATAACATGCTGCTTCAGATTATGATAAATAGGATAGAAAAACAATAGCAGTAAAGTACTGGGAAGAAAAACAGCCAGCAAGGCCACTAGTCCACCTGCAATCTGAAGCCCTGAGCCAAATTCATTCATAGACATGGCACCTACATAAGCACAAACCGAAAATACCGGCCCGGGAATGGCCTGCACCATACCAAAACCTGTCATCAACTCAGTGGTGCTCAGAAAAGGTGCATTGCCTAGACTAACAGGGCGGGATACAAACTGAAACAGCATCATAGGCAGCAGTGCCTGGCCGCCACCATATACCAGTGTACCGAAGCGATAAAAGTTCTCTGCCAGATTGAAAATGCGGCCGTACTCCCAACGGCTTATCCTGGCCCATTCTGATAATGCTCCTAATATCACAAAAACTATCAGGAACAGACGAATATTTATCCATTTCAGTTGCTTCCTTGGCTCTTTCTTTTCAGGAATACGCTTATTACTGAGATTGGTTATAAACCCGGAAAGCACGAACAGAATAGGTATTACCCAGGGGTTATGAATCCATACGGTAACCAATGCACATCCCAGCATGATGAGCCAAGTGGCTGTGTTCCTTACAGCTTGACGCATCATCTTCAATGCGGCATAAACAACAAAACCGATAGTCATGGGGTGCACGTAATGAAACAAAGTCCGAGAGATATCCCCACTCAACTCCATATAAGTCACAAAGAAGGAAAAGGCGAGCATGATTAATGCTGCCGGTAACACCCATATGAGCAGGGTGATTACAGCCAGTACAGGTCCGCCTCGCTTATAGCCTATAAGCATTACCGTTTGAGTAGAACTAGGACCCGGTAGCAGTTGACTAAAGGCATTAAGCTCTACCAATTCGGCTTCCGTTATATATTTTCTTTTCTCGCAAAAGTATCGAATCATCATGCCGAAGTGGCCTTGAGGCCCACCAAATGCGGTGAGCGCATACAGCAGCACGGCCCTCAAAAAGTCGATATGTCTGAATAACCAAACGAACATCCAATTTTTTAAAAATATAAAAAATGGCGAAACTCTTACAAGCCTCACCATAAAAATTTTTAGCATCGGGCAGTATTGACTAGCATAGCCCGGCAAAAGCGAACATCTTAGGCATTATTACAAGCCTGATATCACAATACCCATCGCAAAAGGTCTGATATCAAGGCCAGTAGCTGCATCAAATATCGGCGTCACAGTATATTCTCCAAACACAGAGAAGTTGCCCCAACCCATCCTGATGGTAGGCGATAAGCGCCATTGTTGATTATAACGCTTGGTCACTGTCTTGTAATTGATATACTTGCCGGCTACAGACTCACGCTCTCTATAGAACGCACCACCTACACCCTGATACCCTATCTTGGCACCAACAGCCAGTTTAAAGCCTTTATTGCGATTGAGTCTATTGCCAAAGTATCTCAGCTCCAGTGGTGCTTCAAGATAAGTATTGACAAACTTCTGTCCTTTGTATATAGAGGAATCAATATTTACAAAATTGATTTTATCGGTGCCGGAATTTAAAACCATGCGCTGATTGTTAAAATAGATATTGGTAAATCGCACACCGATACCCGCAGCAAAACTAAAGTTGGATTTTTTGATAGGAAAATCGTTGAGCAAATAGATACCCACGCCCCTACCGGCATTGCGTAGTGAAACAGAGTCAGGCACATTGGACCATCTGTCATGCGACAACTGAAACATAAAGTGATCTTTCGCAGGCTTTGCAACTGTCTTCTTTTGTAGTTTCTCCTCTTGACCTGAATTATTTTGTGCAAAAGCACCATTAACTGTTATTATGCCCATGCACAGCGCTGCTAAGAAGCTTCTCATACCCAAATGTTGTTTGCTTAGTTAAATAAAAAAGTGTACAAAGATAGTTTAATAAATTACTACTTTCGTGAATTATCAATATTTATAGCGGATAACTCAGGCAATAATGTTACAACTACAATACAAACGTAATAGTTTTCCATTTCAGTATCCCTTTCAGATTGCTAAGGGTATTAAAACCCATCAGGATACCATTCATGTATCGCTGAGACTGGCGGCATTAGAAGGTGTAGGTGAAGCCTCAGCCATACCCTATCATAATATCAGTGTTGATGATATGGCAGCCATTCTAGATGCCAAACGCATGATGATAGAACGCTACTCTTTTATAGAGCCGGAACGTTTCTGGCATTTTCTGCATCATCTGATACCTAACAGTCCTTTTGTAGTAGCCGCATTAGATATAGCCGGCTGGGATCTTTACGGCAAAATGCGCAAACAAGCTGTGCATGAACTCATGGGATTAGCATGGCAAAACATCCCCGCTACAGACTACACCATCGGGATTGCAACGCCCCAAGAGGTGCAAGAAAAGATTATGGCACACCCGCATCCTATTTATAAATTGAAAATGGGAAGCGAGCAAGATCTGGAGGCACTAAAAGCCGCAAGACAAGTTACCGATGCCAAAATACGCATTGATGCCAATGAGGGCTGGAATCTGGACTTCGCCAAGAGGATATTACCAGAACTGGAGACTATCGGCATTGAACTTATAGAGCAGCCATTAGCCAAAGATGATATAGAGGGTATGCGTAGCTTAAGGCAAATGACCAATATCCCCATTATTGCTGATGAAGCCTGCCAGGGTGAGCAGGATTTGGAATGGGTGGCAGCGCTGTATAACGGTATAAATGTAAAATTGAGCAAATGCTCCGGGCTCACTCCTGCGCTGAGTCTGATAAAAGCTGCAAAGGCAAAGGGTTTGAAAATAATGTTGGGTTGTATGAGCGAAGGCATAGTGGGCTGTACCGCATTGGCACATTTACTGCCCCTGGCAGACTATGCCGACCTCGACGGACCATTACTACTGGAAGATAATACCTATTCCGGCATGCAGATAGAGAATGGTATTATTAGTCTATCTGAAGGCTGGGGCCTGGGGCTCAGTCGCAGGGAGGCCTAAGCTCGCCCACTTTTATCTTATACGCACTTTTTTCAAATCGATAATGTTGAGGGGATTTTGCTCAAAACCCTCAACATTCAGTTGGGTAAAGTGCATTATCTCATCATAAAACAGTGGCACCACAGGTGCTTCTGCCATTATCAGACTGTCCATCCGGGCATAAATAGTAAGCCTTTCCCGCTCATCATTGGTATTCATGGCTCTGTTATACCATTTATCAAAAGTGGTATTATGGAAACGGGTATAGTTGGGAGGAGAAGGATATTTGCTGTAAAAGAATGCCAAATATGTTTCTGCATCCGGATAGTCGGCTATCCATTGAGCTTTAAAGAATCCCGCCTGTCCACGGCTCATTTCCTGCCTCAGTAGTCCCGGCTGAACCACCTGCACCCTGGTTTTCAGGCCTATATCGTTGAGTTGAGTGGCCACAAAATTGCAGACATCCACATTCACCTCCGGACATTGCAGAATAATCACAGGCAGACCCTGGCCACCCGGGAATCCAGCCTCATTCAGCAAAGCCATAGCTTTTTGTGGATTATACTTATAGGGCTCTGCAAAACGCTGCTCTGTTCCGGGCATACCGTTGGGTATAAAACCAGCCACTGCGGGTACCCCCACGCCATTTCTGAAATAAGTAATTATTTTCTGCCTGTCTATGGCATAGTTTATGGCCTGTCTCACCTTCTTGTATTTGAGTGCACTGTTTTGCGCAACCGCCAAGGAAGTATCCATTAGGATACCAATATATTCGGTATTGAGGTAACTCAGTTTCTGTAGTCTAATCTTTTGAGCAAAATCTCCTTTCAGCTTTCCCGATTTCGTCAGGACCATATCTTTGAAAGAGCCGTCCAGACCATTGATAAAATGTAGCTCGCCCTGCATAAAAAGCAGAAACTCGGTGGCTTTAGTATCGTTAAAACTCACTTGCACGGCTTCCAGATATGGCAATGCCTGCCCCTCGCTATCCTTTTCCCAGTAATTAGGATGGCGGTGCAATACCAACGTATTGCCCTCATCCCAGTATTCGAATCGGAATGGTCCGGTGCCGCAAGGATGACTTCTGAAATCTTTTCCCCACCTGGCTACAACTTCTCTAGGCACTACCGAACAATAGGGCATACTCAGCATTTCCGGCAAGGGGCCAAAGGGGCTTCTGAGATGAATGATAAAGGTAGTGTCGTCGAGCGCTTCAAAAGGATTGTCTTCTCTTACTTTATCATTAAAAATCCAGGCACCGGATGAGGCTGTTTGGGGGTCAATAATACGTTCAAAACTGTATTGCACATCATGAGCGGTCATCTTCCGCCCCTTACCACCGGCAAAAACAGGATTATCGTGAAAATAAACACTGTCTCTAATAATAAAAGTGTAGCGCAGCCCATCCTCAGAGACCGTCCAGCTTTTGGCAAGCGAAGGCACCACTTCCAGATTACTGTTGACCTCTGTAAGCGTATTGAAGATTAAATGCACATTCCACATTATACTTAGATTCTTGGCAAATGCCGGATCTAAAGTTTCCAATCCGCCTGCAATGTTATATCGGAATACACGCTTTTGCAAGGAGGTAGAGGATGTGCAGGCAGTGAGTACTGTCAGTATTATCAGCAGACTCCAGCACCTCAGTTTTGACATCATTATGTTATTGCAATTTTTGGAGTACTAAATTAGCACTGGTTTTATTAGCAGTTTTAATAGTGCCCTGAGCACGGCCGGCACTGATGATTAGATTCAAGGCACCCCCGGGAGTATTTGCCACTACCCTATTGCTCTTAAAGCTTCCTTCAAAAGGCAGTGATTTTCTCGCATTCCGATAGTAAAGCACCCCTTTTATTGTACGCTCCATAGGGGCTTCCACCAGCAGTATTACAGGCTCGCCGTCTTGATTGCCATAATACAATCCTGGCAGGAAATTACTGTACATTTTACGCATTTTAAGACGCTTGTCAAAGCCCATGGCTGCCACTCCGTAATTGGTAAAGTATCTGGATATATTGTCGGTACCGAAGGTATGGCGCATAGGCAGACTACGCTCCTCATTGCTGATGGTATCTATAAAGCGGCACTTCTGAGTTTCGATAACCATCGAGTCCTTGAATAGCTGCATTCTGTGATAATCATCTTTCAGGCACTTAGCCGAGCTATTTATATCTAAAGGCAATTGTTCCTGCTGCACATGCTGCTTATATGTTTTGGTCACAACCCTCTTAATATGGGCAATCCCATTCGGATTAACGATTTCCTGCACATCTATCAACGCTCCGGTGGCCGCATTAAATACGAAATGCTCTTGCTGCCCACTTATAGAGTCGGTCAGGGAGAAGGACAAGACATTTTTGTTATTCAGATGTAGATGTACCGCCCATTTCCCAGGCACAGAATCCCTTCCTTCCTGTACCAACCGCTGGAACAAATACAGCTGTAAATATGTGTTAATCTGGTCTGCCGCCTTTTTGCCCTTACGAGCCTTTATCCATACAAAACCCTCTGGCTCAGTGGGCTTCACAGAGAAATAGGGCTTGGATTGTGCCAAGAGCACATTTCCACTCATTAAGATGCAGAAAAATAGCATCAGCCAGCTCTTTATTTTGATTTTCATATTCACCATTTCGCTTTGCGTTCTCACTTTTTAGCGCCGATAAAAATACAATATTTCAGCGGCTCGCAAGCTTATTATTGCGTCAGGGTTGCCACGCATCTTTCTGTCAAGATGTAAGCTAGGACGTTAATAATTTACAAAATATAATGCTATCGGTGCCATCATTTTCAAAATGAGCTATTTTTATCCGTTCAATTGTCAGTCTAGCCTGACAGCACAGTCGTTGGCAGGCAATTTGATTTAAACCAAACAAAAATAGTTTCGAAATGGGATTAATGGGTTATTATGTTATTGCCGGCATTATGTTTCTGGTCGGCATGTATGTAAGCAACAGACTAAAGAGCAAGTTTGCAGAGTACAGCGAAGTACCTTTGCGTTCCGGTTTGACGGGCAAAGAGGTAGCAGAAAAAATGTTGAGAGACAATGGGATTCATGATGTGAAAGTTATATCCACACCGGGACAACTAACTGACCATTACAATCCAATGAATAAAACCGTAAACCTTAGTGAGAGTGTATATGCTTCCAATTCGGTAGCCGCTGCTGCTGTAGCAGCCCACGAATGTGGCCATGCGGTCCAACATGCCACAGCGTACAGCATGCTACAATTTAGAAGCAAAATGGTACCAATGGTCAACATTAGTAGCCGCTTCTCACAAATACTTATCTTGGTGGGTCTGGGTTTTATGGCCGGTCAGGCCAATCCTACCATACTTTTGGTAGGTATAGGCTTATTTGCGGTAACTACTTTATTCACCATCATTACCTTGCCGGTAGAGTACGACGCCAGCAACAGAGCACTTAAATGGCTCGAAAGCACTGGGCTCACCTCCGGCAAAGAACATGCTCAAGCCTCAGACGCATTAAAATGGGCAGCGCGCACCTATGTGGTGGCAGCAGTGAGCTCGGTAGCTACCTTGCTATATTACCTCCTGCTATTTTTCAATTCGCGCAGCAGAGATTAATAGATTGCCTACCGGCAACAATAAAAATAAACATAATAGCTACTCTTGGGGAGTAGCTTTTTTGCATTATATGGTAGAGCGTATAACATTAGTTTTTAAGCAGAGTCCGTACTGCTCCGTACTTCCGGTCAATTTTAGCAAATCATTTAATTTTGTTACTTCAATAGCTGTGGCTAATACTTATCTTTGTCTCATTGAGCAGCGAAGTCGCATCATGACCTCAAGCATTTTCAACACCTAAAACTGGATTCTTAAATGTCAACTCCGTTTAAGCATTTTTTAAAAAAAACTATGCTGCCTGTCGGCACATTGCTATATAGTTTTGCCGCCACGGCTCAAAATACTGCTAGTACTCAAAATCCCCATGCCCTACTCAAGCACGGGGTTGAGCAATACAAGGAAGGCCATTACAACCTGGCCACCCATACGCTTGCTACATTTTTAAGATACAACAAAAATACTTCCGAGCTGAACAAGGAAAGCAATGTGGCCCCCAAGGATAGGGAAGAAGCTTTGTTTTATAAAACACTTGCTGGGGTAAAACTGCGAGACCAGATATTGATTGCGGAAGCGGTTGAGTATGTGGCCCGTCAAAATAATGCGCATTACCAGCAGAGGGTGGCATACGAACTGGCCAAGTATTATCTCGAAGACAATAGAGATCTATATGCCGCCATCCGATATTATGAAATTGCCGGCGTGGGCAACCTAAGCAATGAAGAAATTGCTGACGCTAAATTTGAATTAGGATACGCCTATTTTATTACTCAAGATTTTACCAAGGCCCGCAATCTTTTTGTTGGCATTAAGGATATTGAGAGCAACAAGTACTATATCCCTGCCAATTATTATTATGGTTTGCTCAGCTATAGAGAAGGAAGATTAGACGATGCCTTACGCAGCTTCAAAAAAGTACGCAACGAAGAAGAGTATAAAGACATTATTCCTTATTACGAAGCTGAAATCTATTATTTCAAAGGAGAATACGACAAGGTACTGGAGCACTCCCGTAAATATTTAGCCAAAAAGGGCGAAATGTATTATGATAAGGAAATGCGCTTGCTCACAGGCCAAACCTTATTTGAATTGAAGCGATATCAGGAAGCATTACCTTATCTGGAAGATTATTATGAAAACACAGAGCGTATTCGGAAAGAAGAGCTGTATGAACTAGCATATACCTATTACCAGCTGAAGCAGTACGATGATGCCATTGATAAGTTTCAACCGCTCAGTAATGCACAGGATACATTGGCGCAGACAGCTATGTACTTGCTTGGTGATTGCTACCTCAAAGTAGGTGACAAAAAAGGAGCCCGCAATGCCTTTGGCCTTTGCGCTGAAATGGATTTTGTACCCGCGCAGAAAGAGGCCGCGACTTTCTTGTACAATAAACTCTCTTATGACCAGGGCTTCGACCCGATTGCGGCCAGAGGCTTTCGCCAGTTTCTAAAAGATTACCCGAAATCTGTACATGCAGCTGAAGCGAAAAGCTTGTTATCAGCGCTACTGCTGAAATCGAATAACTATGCCGAAGCCTTCGAGCTACTCAGCGAGGAAGCCAACAAGGACGCCGCAGCCTGGGCTACCTTTCAGAAAGCTGCTGTGGGCAGAGGCCTGCAACTAATGCAGGATAAAAATTATAGTGATGCCGACAGTGTACTCACCGCCTCATTGTATAATCCGGTAAACCCTTCACTGGAAGCGGTAGCCTACTTTTGGAAAGGTGAGATCGCTTATCAACAAGGCCGATATACCGACGCCATAAGCTACAGCAATACATTCCTCAAAAAGGCATCCGGCTACGAAGAAGCGATTAAGAAAGTAAGCCCCAAAGCTACCGTTCAAAACGCCAATATGAACCTGGGTTATGCGAGTCTGAAAGTAAACGACTATAAGCTCGCCGAAACTGCATTTGCCGGAGCACAGCAAGGTGGTGATAAGTCCAACCTTAATGCCGAGGCTGTATTACGACAAGCAGATGCCGCTTTTATGCAAAAAGATTTTGATGCAGCGGCTCGCCTTTACGACAGGGCTATAGCACAGAATGTGACGGATGCAGATTATGCACGTTACCAAAAAGCTTTGATTCTTGGCTTGCAAAATAAATCTGAAAGCAAAATTGAATTGCTCAACTATATCGTCGCCAAAGGCGATAAGAAAATGGTAGGTGAAGCTAGTTTGGAGCTTGCGGCTGAATATATCAATACTGAAAACGCCTCGGCCGCTATTCCGCTGTTGAAAAAAGTTAGGAATAACGAAGCCAATAGCATTCAACTCAAAACCAGAGCCACCTATCTTCTGGCTTATGCCTATCAGGAAACAGGCCAAAACAAAGATGCTATTGTTACTTACAAAGAATACATAACGAAGTATCCTACCGGAACGGAGCGCAAATCTGCCCTGACAGCGCTTAGCAACCTTTACAGTCAGGAGCCGGAACAATATGAACGATTCTTACGTGAACAAAAAATCACAGACGTCAGCGAGCAGGAAGTGGAACTAGTATTTTATGATGCCGGAGACAACGAGTTTAATGCAGGTAATTACACAAAGGCAATAGAACATTTTAAGAAGTATTTAGAACGCTATCCAAACGGTAGCTATACCATTCAGTCACACTATTATCTGGGTGAAAGCTATTATCAACTGGGTGAAAAAACTAAAGCCTTGTCCAGCTTCGAACAGGTACTGACTTATAAATGGAACAATTTCTCGGAAGACGCCGCCATGCGCAGAGCGAGCATTTTCCTAGCAGACAAAAATTTTGCTGCCGCAAAAGCTAGTTACAATTTGCTATTGGAAAATAATGCCGGCAGCGATGTGGCAGCTATTTACGAGGGCATGATGAAGGTGAGCTTTGAAGAACAAGACTACGATGGTGCTCAAACCTGGGCAGACATGCTACTGGCAGTGGGTGCAGCAGGCGAGGATATGAAGCGTAATGCCAAACTATACAAAGCTAGAGCCTTACAAGAAGAAGGCAAATACGAGGATGCCAAGGCTTTGTACCAGCAGCTGGATAAAGAAAACGTAGGTAATGTAAGTGCCGAAGCCAGATACAGACTGGCTCATGTACTGTTTTTACAGAAAAGAAATGATGCTGCGGAGCAAGCCGCCAGCTATGCAGCTCAGGCTTCAAACAATAATACCTACTGGACGATTAAAAACTATCTCTTGCTAGCGGATATTCTGGCAGATAATAAAGACTATTTCAACGCTAAAGCCACACTACAAAGCATTATTAAAAATGCGAAAGAGCCGGAACTGGTAGCTGAGGCCAAAACCAAGCTGGATGCGGTAAAAGCCCAGGAAGCTGCCGGCAATAAGCTGAAATAGCCTGTACCAAATGTTCAACAAAGAAAAAGTACTGTTCAAACAATGAAATTCATTAACCATATCATATTCTTCGGTGCGCTCAGCTGCGCCTCAAGTCCTCTGCTGATGATGGCTCAGGACAGGAATACAGACACCACATTCAAGGCTCAAAGTCTGAATTTCTATTCGACCTACAAGCCGGAAATAACACCGGCTCCCAAACCGGACTTTATTCCGACCCTACCTAAAGTAGATACTTCAAAACCGGTACTTAGCTATCAGGTGCCGGAGCAGACAATCAATTATTCCTACAAA
>DATGQB010000055.1:0-9213 GCA_035304405.1 Edaphocola sp. | reverse complement strand
AAATATATTATTACAACTCGCATACAGATTCTAAAATGAGAAGATTTATTATCGCTATCGTTCTGGGTCTCGCATTGCTACCCTACCATAGCCTCACTCAGCGCACTTTAAAAACTGCTTCAGCCTGAATCCGCTTAACGGCGTTACCAGACAAATAGGCTGGTCAGCTGGCGTGGAATATACCAGACTTCTAGACAAGAAAAACAATTGGCTCCTCGCCCTGCCTGCTTATACTCATCTAAATAGGCCACCATATAGTACCCTGAGTTATTACGAATACCATACGGCGTACCATATCAACCCGGAACTATATTATAGACCCTTCCCTACTGAAAAGCCGGAGATACAGTTTGCAATAGGGGTAAGCTACTTTTATTATCGCAATGACTTCACCCATGGAAAATTGACAAGCGATAGATTATGGAATGTACACCAAACTGTTAAAGCCATCATGGTGGGCAATAGACTCGATTTCGAGATTAACTGCAGGTTTGATTTAGGCGTTCTACTTTCTACCGTCATTTGGGGCAGTGGCGATGATTATTCAGTGACAACAAACGAAACCAGGTTTCAACGCTACCGTTCGGCACCATTACGATAGCAATTTAGACTAGGTATTCGATTTTAAATGGTTGCAATAGGCAGCACCGGAAACCCAAACCCAGAGCAAAATGCTGAGCACCGACTGACTTGGACCTGCACCACCTCTGATCCTACACGATGTGCACGTAATATCCAAATGTTGATTATACTCTCTGCCGATTTGTTACGGCGGCTCGGCGCCCTCCTTCGTAGCGTTCGCCTTTGGCCACATTTAGCCGCTATAATTTGCCGGTTGCACCGCAAGTCCTCGCAGCTAAGTGAATGAAATAGCCAGCCAGAGAAATATTAAGAGTGCACCTATCCTAATAATCTTAGAATAGATGCGCTGCCCTAGACTTTCCGTTACTCTCCCTCGAGTAGTCGCGCTGCCTCTACCGGTAAATATTGGTGGAATAACAGATTACAATTCGTCTGCATAGCGGAAACATTTGCAGCGGGGCCTTATCCTAAATATGTTGAAAATTTAAGAATCCTTTCGCTGAGGCAACAGAACTAAGGTCCACATGTCTTCAACATGGGAAGCAGTCAAAATACTAGCTATCAGTGCATTTTAAAAACACCGTATCGCACAAAACAAAAATAAAATTGAATATGGAATTTTTTATTTCAAATTTCCTACCTTTGCAAATTAAAATTTAAATTCAATTAAAACTGTTATGGCAGATTTACGCTTACAGCGCAACTTTGGTATTGCCGCTCACATTGATGCCGGTAAAACTACAACTACAGAACGTATTCTATTTTACACTGGTGTAAACCATAAATTGGGTGAGACACACGAAGGTGGTGCTACTACTGACTGGATGGCTCAGGAAAAAGAGCGTGGTATTACCATTACTTCGGCTGCGGTGACTTGTTACTGGAGCTTCCCAACTTCTCAGGGTAAGCCCACACCAGATGCAAAAAAATACAAATTCAATATCATTGACACTCCCGGTCACGTTGACTTTACCGTAGAGGTAGAGCGCTCTATGCGTGTATTGGACGGTCTTGTGGCATTATTCTCAGCTGTGGACGGTGTGGAGCCACAATCTGAAACTGTATGGCGCCAAGCAAACCGTTACAGAGTACCACGTATCGGTTTCGTAAATAAAATGGACCGTATTGGTGCAGACTTCCTGATGGTAGTAAGACAAGTGCGTGAGATGTTGGGAGCAAAAGCAGTTCCTCTTCAATTGCCAATCGGTGCTGAAGACAACTTCAAAGGCGTAGTGGACTTAGTAACCATGAAATCTATCGTATGGGACGATGCTTCTCTGGGTGCTACCTATGTAGAAGGCGAGATTCCTGCAGATATGATGGAAGAGGTGCAAAAATATCGTGCTGAGCTAGTAGAAGCTGTAGCTGAATATGACGATAATTTGATGGAGAAATTCTTCGAAGATCCAGATTCTATTTCCGAAGCTGAAATTCACGAAGCTATCCGTAAAGCTACTATCGATTTGTCTATCATCCCTATGTTGTGTGGTTCTTCATACAGAAACAAAGGGGTACAAAAAATGTTGGATTGCGTAGTGCGCTACCTACCTTCTCCGGCAGATATCGAAGCTATCGAAGGTACAGACCCTAAAGATCCTGAAAAGAAATTATACCGCAAACCAGATGCGAAAGAACCATTTGCTGCATTGGCATTTAAAATCATGACTGACCCATTCGTTGGTCGTCTGGCATTCTTCCGTGCATATTCTGGTCACTTGGATGCAGGTTCTTACGTATTGAACGTGCGTTCCGGTAAAAACGAGCGTATCTCTCGTATCATGCAGATGCACGCTAACAAACAAAACCCAATCGACTTCATCGAGGCTGGCGATATCGGTGCTGCAGTAGGTTTTAAAGATATCAAAACCGGTGATACTCTTTGTGATGAAAAACACCCAATCGTATTGGAAAACATGTTCATCCCTGAGCCGGTAATCTCTATCGCTGTTGAGCCAAAAACGCAAGCAGACGTAGATAAAATGGGTATGGCTATCGCTAAACTGGTAGAAGAAGACCCAACATTACGTGTAAAAACTGATGAAGATACAGGTCAAACCGTATTGAGTGGTATGGGTGAGTTGCACTTGGATATCATCTTAGACCGTATGAAACGCGAGTTTAAAATTGAAGTAAATCAAGGCGCGCCTCAAGTATCTTATAAAGAAGCATTTACTTCAACTATCGCTCACCGTGAAGTGTTCAAAAAACAAACTGGTGGTCGTGGTAAATTTGCCGATATCCAATTTGAAATCGGACCTGCTGATGAAGAATTCCTGAAAGAAGGTAAAGGTAACTTCCAGTTCATCAATGATATCTTCGGTGGTGCTATTCCAAAAGAGTTTATCCCTGCAATTCAAAAAGGTTTTGAATCTGCTATGACTGCAGGTGTTCTGGGTGGCTATCCTGTAGAAAGCATGAAAGTGCGCATCTTTGATGGTTCATTCCACCAAGTGGACTCTGACTCTATGTCATTCGAATTGTGTGCGAAACAAGGTTTCCGTACAGCGGGTAAAATGGCAAAACCAATCATCCTTGAACCAATCATGAAAGTAGAGGTGCTGACTCCAGACCAATACATGGGTGATGTATCTGGTGACTTGAACCGTCGTCGCGCTATGCTGGAAGGTATGGATACTCGTAACAACTTACAAGTAATCAAAGCTAAAGTACCTCTGAGCGAAATGTTTGGTTATGTAACTCAATTGCGTTCACTTTCTTCTGGTCGCGCTACTTCTACTATGGAGTTCAGCCACTATGCTCAGGCTCCTAGAAATATCGAGGAAGAAGTAATTGCGAAATCACAAGGTCGCAAAATGGACGTTGAAGATTAATCTTCAGGTTCTTAGCATACTTTTATTTTAAAGGGCTGTCCGTTAGGACAGCCCTTTTTGCATAGACATCGCTTCTCTTTAAGCTCCTATCTTCACCAGCCCTGAACTACCATGCAATAGAGGCCTCAGCAAGAGCACATGCTTGCTCTAAATCTTCTAATGCACAGGCCAGTCACAGTTCTCATCTCGTCCATGGGCACCCACCTAGGCTACTCCAGATTGTAAAAACCTCATGAAGTTTCCTGCTCTGCCCTAGTTTAACTAAATTTGAGCCCGATGAAGCAACGCATTATCAGCATCTTGCAAATCCTTTTCTTCCTTAGTTTGGGCCTCGGACTCATCTACTGGCGCTACACAGCCATGTCTGATGATAGTCGTAGTGCCATGAGCCAGGCTTTTGCCCAGATAAAATGGTGGGTGTTGGCACCCATTGCAGTGGTAGGCTTTCTGTCACATTATTTCCGTGCACTGCGCTGGAAGATTTTGCTTCAGACTGTAGATATACATCCTAGCACCAGCAACACCACCTTTGCTGTGCTCATTGGCTATCTGGCCAATACCGTAGTGCCACGCCTTGGAGAGATTACCAAATGCACCGTTCTGGCCAGGTATGAGCGCATACGACCTGAGCGCGCCTTGGGCACCATCATCGGTGAAAGGGCTTTTGACACGCTATCCCTGCTAGCACTCATCGGACTCATACTCATTTTGGAGCGCAGCCAGGCGCTCACGCTCTGGAACCTCTATCTGGGCAATATGCTCGGAAATTGGTCTGAATGGCCATGGACATTAATCTTCATCGCTATAGGAGCCTTGGTAGCACTCTTCCTGGCACTAAAAGGGCTGCTTCCCCGATTTAGAGAGCGCAAAGCAGGTCGCATAGTTTTTCGCCTTATAGAAGGCGTATCCGCCATCTGGCGCCTAAAAAACAGAAGCGCCTTCCTACTCTACTCTATAGTTATATGGCTCATGTATATACTTATGGTGTATCTGGGTTATTATGCACTGGATGCTACCAGTCATCTGAGCTTTCGGTCCGCAATGGCCATCGTAGCATTTGGTAGCATAGGCATGATTGTCACCCCAGGTGGCGTTGGTGCCTACCCACTTATTGTAGCGGCGGTGCTTAGTCTGTACGGCATCAACGAAGGCGTGGGCATGGCATTCGGATGGATTTGCTGGGGCACGCAAACTGTTTTAATTTTGATGCTAGGAATTATTTCACTTATCTTATTACCCATATTCAATGGAAAACACAAGTCCTTCTAAATTAGATATATTAGCATCCAAAATCGTAGGTCCTGAAGAGCTGAGCAGAAAGGTTGCCGGCTGGAAACTCCGCAGCAATCGCGTGGTTTTTACCAATGGTGTTTTTGACATGCTTCACCCCGGCCACATAACTTGTCTGGCTGCAGCAGCCGACCAAGGCAATAAATTAGTAGTGGCTATTAACTCTGACGGTTCAGTAAAAAGACTCAAAGGCGAGCAAAGGCCCATTTTCGACCAGCAAAGCAGAGCACTGATAGTGGCAGCGATGCAATATGTAGATGCGGTATGCATCTTTGATGAAGATACCCCTTTAGAGCTTATTAAACTGCTGCAACCCGATGTTCTGGTAAAGGGAGGCGATTATGTGGCGGAGCAAGTAGTAGGCTACCAAGAAGTTACCGCTCATGGTGGTGAGGTAGTAATTGTTCCACTTGCAGAGGGGCACTCCACCACAGCCAGGCTAAATCAAATTGTGCAGGCCGCCAATAAATAGCATCGAAAAATTTTCCTTCGTTCGGGCCTGCCCCGCCGCTATATGCACGCACTGGAAGCAGGGTATATCACCTACCAGGCTCCGCTTCTTGTGAGATAGCAGTTTTGCGGCGGGTCGGGTGAACTTCGTTCCCAACCTTCGCCTTATAGCAACATTTAGTTGCTATAAGGCTCACTTGTACTGCAAGTCCTCGCAGTGCAGCGCTGTTGCATTCCCAGTATGAGTATGCCCGGGCAAAATTGGCACAGGCCATATCCCAGCATTAAGACCGCTCTGCGCTGCTGTGGGCATTCCGTGGCTGTCCGTCACGCATTTTAGGCGCATTATCCATACTCATGCTTCGGCATTAAGAAGCTTTAATTTTGCTCAACAGCGGTTCCAAGCCCACAACTGCACCTGCACTTAAGATAGCGGTCATGGCCACTCCCAGTATCCCGTGCAGATTCACATTCTGACCCGTAAGTAGTAAATTCGGAATTCTGGTTTTTACAGAAAAATTGGTCGCAGCTGCATTCTGGCTGTCTTTCAGCAGGCCGTATAAGCTGCCGCATGCTGCCCCCTGATAGTCCCTGAAAGTAAGTGGAGAGGCCAGCCTCCATGCACGGCAGTTGGCTCTCAGCTCCGGAAATCGCTCTGCTACTTTATCGAGAAGTTTATTGGCGATTTCATTTTTATACATTTCATAATCGGTGCCCCTATGCTGGGGCTGCAAAGAAGTATTACGGCTGCCTTCCCAGTCAGCAAAAGCCTCTGCATTTATATAGGCCAGTATAGATACAGACTCTGCAAAGCCTGGTCGTTTTGCGTCTTCGGTATAATAAATGGCATAATTAACAGGAAAATGCTCATTGAGACCCTCGATAGCCTTTAAAGGATTAGTGGCAAACCAGTTAAAGTTATGATTGCGATACCTGACCATTCCCGGCGCCAATGCTATATTTAGCATCACACAGGCAATGGTTTCCTTGGCGCTACTAAGCCTTTGTCGATACACCTTGCTGAGTAATGTCGGTTCATCCAGCAGTGGCACAAGCATCTTAGGGTGCACGTTGGCTATGAAAATATCACCCTCATAGCATTTGCCCGAGCGAGTGACTGCCGATACAATTTTACCTTCCCGGGTGCTGAGCCGGCACACCTCTTCATGCCGCTCTATACTGCCGCCCAGTACGCGTAACTGCCGCCATAATAGCTTGGCTATCTGAGATGCACCACCCTCGCAACGCCACGCACTGTCTATATAGCTTTTACTCACCAGTGCATGGCTGAGCCAAGGGGTCTGCTGCTCCTTGCCTGCATACAATATTGCGTTTCCGGTGAGCACAGATTGCAGAGCCTCAGAGGCGCCAATACGCCCCATCACTTCAGATAAGCTCCATTCCGAATAGGGATATTTTTCGGCTTCGGTGCCCATACGCAAATTGAATAAGGGCACCGCTGCGCAGCTTTGCTCCAACAATTCCAAGTATTGATTTATGGCTTCTTGCTCTTGAGGGAATGCCGCAATAAGCGATGCTTTGAACCGAGGCAAACCCTGAGCCCATGCAAATGTTGAGGGAGCATCACCAAAGGCGATTTTATCAAAGCAGGACTCATCAAGCTGTTTGAGCCTGAGCTGATGCATGATGCCCGCGTAGTCAAATACCCGGTGCAACACCTGTCCCGGAGCCAGAGAGCCTATATAATGTACAGCGCTATCAAAAACCTTTTTGTCAAATGCAAAGCTTTGCAGGCAGCCACCCACCTGCTTATTCTTTTCCAGAATCTTAACCTGATAGCCTTCCTTTGCCAGAAACACAGCACTAAGCAGTCCGCCTAAACCGGAACCAATGATAACTACCCTTTGCGACACGCTATAAATTTGAATTTATCTGCGAAGATAAGGCACAAATGAAATCGATTGAAGTAATGACTTTATTGAACCCCTCCATGCTCAAAGACCGTGGCGTATTGAGTATTGCGGCTAATGGTTTGGGGTAAAACTGCATTCCTCTGAGATCCAGTAAATACGAGACACTTTTTTAGAAAACAATCCCGTTCGCTACACCTGCGCTGTAAGCTGCAGGGCATTAGCAACCTGTCCAAATTGTGAGGGACAGCAACGCAAAGCCCGCAGCAGCACGCAACAGCGTGAAGTGCTGCGAGGACTTGAAGTGAATGGCCCGACCCGCCGCCAGCTCAGCTGTAGTCATGCGAGGGTGGTTTGTGGGAGCAAGATTTACGCACTTATCTATATGGCGGCGGGGCACGCCCTATACCTAAAGCACGAAAATCCGGGTTGCTGCCAGTAAGCGCTAGCGGTCCTCAGCCCGGTAATAGCTCAGAAATAGATAGATATAGCTGCATAAAGGATATTGTATATATTTAGTATTGCTCGCATATTGCTTTTTTGGAATAATTGTTTATTTTTATGTTCGTTTTGGAAAATGTAGTATTGGCCTTGCGCACAACAATCCTGAGCAGCTGTAGCGAACAGCAGCCTGCTTATACACCAGAAGCCAAAGCCAGACTGCACTGTGATGCACGCATAATGATTCTAACGCTTACAAACCAGACTATAAATGTTTGCAAACCATGAACCTCAAGCGACGATTCCCGACTTTTACTGTGAGCTTATTTACCCAATTCATTACCCAATCATCACCTGATAAACAATAAGATTAATAATCCCAATAAAACGCCTAAAACATGATTAGAAATTTTCACACTAAGTTATTGCTCCTACTGTTGAGCATAGTAAGTGCCCAATGGAGCTCGGCTCAGGTCAATGTGGCCCTAACGGCGGTCTGTACCCAATCGGGAGGGGGCGCCTCACCAAACTACGGCCCTGAACTGTATAACGACAACTATATACCCGTCTATATGGGGCCAGGCCTAGGCACTTGGGGCTGGCTTTATACCAATGGCTGGATTGAGTTTAACTGGACAGCGCCCCAAACGGTGGACTCTATTACCTTTTACAACGGTGGACAGGCTCAGGCTCGCCATTTTGGTACGGCCCAAGTGCAGTACTGGAACGGCACTGCTTATGTAACCGTGGGTACCGCTAATGGTACAGGCACCGAGATTGATGGCTACAAATTTCCGGCACCGGTGACTACCACAAGGATACGGCTCAACAACGTTACAGGATATGCTCCGGCCGCAGGTTACAATCCTGCGTTCCGCGAAATTCAAATTTGGCAAAAGATTTCCAGTGGCAATGATGCGGGAGTAACCAGTCTGAGTAATCCTTCCTCAATTTTCTGCCCCGGAAATTATGACCTGAAAGTACTTGTAAAAAACCATGGTATCAATGTAATAAACAATGTAACGGTCAACTGGACACTAAATGGAGTGGCGCAACCCTCTATACCGCTAAACACGCCTATTGACACCATGGGCGGGACGGGGCTCAACGAAGTAGAGGTACTCTTGCAATCCAACCTCAGCATTACCGCTCCAACGATTGTAAAAGCGTGGACCAGCAATCCCAACAACCAAACGGATACGACCAATCACAACGATACACTGTTATTAACGCTAACCCCCACTCTATTTACCGTTACTGCCAGCAATGACACTATTTGCGCCAACAGCTCATCGAGCCTGATTTTGGGTTCGAACACGACGCTGCCCACAACAGGCATTAGTTGGCAAAGTTCTACAGATGGGGGCGCTACATGGACCACTATTACAGGGGCAAATGGCAGCACATACAGTGCCAATGGATTGAACAGTCCTACCAGTTTTAGAGCGTTAGTAAGTATCGGCACCAATCAGCAGTGTATATCGCCAACTAAAACCATACAGGTATTTCAGCTGGAAACCCCTGTGGCCATAGACAGCTCGCGCTGCGGCCCCGGGCCTGTAACCATCGGAGCGTCTGTGACCGGCCCTGGTATACTCTCTTGGTTTGACGCTGCGACCGGAGGCACCTCATTGGGTACCGGTGCACTGTTCACCACACCGAGCATATCCACTTCGACAACCTATTATGTATCTGCCGGTGATGGTGGCGGAACCGCCGATTCTATTCAGGTACCACTCAACTCTGGT
>DATGQB010000054.1:0-16358 GCA_035304405.1 Edaphocola sp. | reverse complement strand
AGGAAATGTGCTACAATCATCATGATACCAATAAAAATGGGCAGCCAGGCGATCCACCAAGTAATTACGGCTACGCCTAAGTAAATGCCTAAAGCAATGAGCAGCAGGCCCAACCACAATCTGTTTAATACTATAAATCTTCTTAGTGCGAACATACTTTGTACTTTTTTGGCTTGCAAAGGTACGGTTTTCTAATCTTAGTTGAAGGCTTTAATTTGTCGCTATAACGCAAATATTTAAATTGTGTCAATGTTCGCGCAGAAATTTGCTTCTCTTCTAATAAAGTGCGATTTTTAACTTTGAAAATCAATAAACTAAAAACAAAAAGCAAATTATTATGAAAGCAATCGCAACATTTATACTGAGCGCCGGGATGGTGTTGGGTATAGCTGGCACTCTTAGCTCTTGTAGCAAAACACAGGACTGGAAATTGTAAATGTGTGGTAAACGGTAATGAATCAACAACTATCATCCGTGATAAGACACGCAAAGAGGCCAAAGCTGAGTGTAATAAGTCGGGAAGTGTATTGGGCATTGACTACGATTGTAAAATTTCGCTATTCTAACCTTGCAAAAGATTTGACTTAAGATGAAGTGGTTGCGTGCATATGGCATCAGCCACTTTTTTAGTTTACAGCGAGGAGGATTACTACACTGCCACATGAATTTTGAGTAATTTTGCCCGTCACGGCACTTAAAGAAGTTGACATAAAAATTCATTCATGAACAAAAAGATATTTAATCGCTTGACGCTTGGCCTTGCTATACTCGCTGGGCAGTATGTTTTCATCGGATGTAACCAAGCGGGAGAGCATCAAATCAAAGATAAAGGCGTGCATAGCATTAGCGTTAAGAAAGGTTCTAGCTTCACTTTTTCAATGCCACAGAATAAAAGTACCGGATATGAATTATGCTGGATTAACGAGCCCATGCTGGCTCAGCGGTTTCAATTGCAGCAAATAAAGTCAAAGCTCAATGACCCCAATAATGTGGATGGTGGTGGAGAGGAAGTGATTTACCAAATGATAGCACTGGAGGCGGGAACAGACACTCTTAAATTCCAGTTATGCCCGACCAGACTGTGGCAAAAGGATTGTGCATTTTTTGCCGGAGACAGTGCCAGGGTAGAGCAGGGGGCAAATATTGTAACCGAGTATAGCCCTTATAGACCTGCAGATTTCAACCTCGTAGTGAAGGTAGAGGCGGAGTAATAGGTCAATCAGAGGTAGGGCTACGCATTTCGCTGTTTGAGTGATATATTTTTATCCCATTAGTTCCATTAAATAATCGTAAATTTGCCGCTCATTTAAACACATTTTTAAGTATTTCGATATGAATCTTTTTGCACAACTGCAACACGAATTCAAGCGCCGTCATATTGGCCCTGATGAATCCCAAACTCAAGAAATGCTTGCAACTATCGGTGTAGATAGCTTAGACGCACTGATAGACAAGACTGTACCTTCAGCTATTCGATTGCCCAAGCCGCTGAATATCCCGCCGGCGATGAGTGAGCAGGAATTCCTGAGGATGCTTAAGAATGTGTCGCTGAAGAATAAAGTTTTCAAATCTTATATTGGTCAGGGATATTACGACACAGTTACTCCTTCTGTAATATTAAGAAACGTATTCGAAAATCCGGGTTGGTACACTCAATATACTCCGTATCAGGCTGAGATTTCTCAAGGTCGTTTGGAAAGTTTATTAAACTTCCAGACAATGGTATCAGATCTTACAGCTTTGCCTATCGCCAATGCTTCTTTGCTGGACGAGGGTACTGCCGCCGCGGAAGCCATGTCTATGTTCTTCCACGCGTTGAACAAAAATGCTGCTGCTCCTACTCGTAATAAGTTTTTTGTTGATAAATATACTTTTCCTCAAACCAAAGACGTAGTTACTACTCGTGCTACAGCTTTAGGCATTGAGCTGGTATTTGGTGATTATCGTCAGGTAAGTATTGACGATCAGTTCTTCGGAGCTTTAGTGCAGTATCCAAATGCAATGGGTGCTGTTGAAGATTACAGAGCTTTTGTTCAAACTGTGCATGATAATGGCGCTTATATCGCTTTTGCTACAGATTTGATGGCACTTACGCTGCTTACTCCTCCGGGAGAGCTGGGTGCAGATGTTGCTATCGGTAACTCTCAACGTTTTGGGGTACCATTGGGCTTTGGTGGTCCGCACGCTGCATTCTTCTCATGTAAAGATGAATTCAAGAGAAGCATCCCTGGTCGTATCATCGGTGTAAGTATTGATGCGCAAGGCAATCGCGCACTGCGTATGGCACTGCAAACCCGTGAGCAGCATATCAAGCGTGAAAAAGCTACTTCTAATATTTGTACTGCTCAGGCATTACTAGCCAATATGGCTGCAATGTACGCAGTGTATCATGGTCCTAAGGGGCTTAAAGCAATCGCTTCGAGAATTAATATACTTGCAGAAACACTGGCCAAAGCATTACGCGAAAATGGTCATGAGTTGTGGAGTGATGCTTTCTTTGATACTATCGTTATCAAAACCAACAAATCTGCTATCATTCAAAGTCAGGCTGAGAAAGCAAAAATCAACTTCAGATATATCAATGGAGAATATGTTGGTATCTCTTTAGATGAAACTACCAGCTTTGAAGATTTGGCTGATATCATCAATATTTTAAATGATGTGGTAGATGCCGTGAGCTACGACGCTGATGATACTACATTGTTATCAGGTGTGCCGGAAGCATTGCAACGTACAAGTGCGTATTTAACCCATCCAACTTTTAACAGCTATCATAGCGAGACAAAAATGATGCGCTATATCAAATCTTTAGAGAATAAGGATTTGAGTTTGAACTTCTCTATGATTTCTTTGGGTAGCTGTACCATGAAGCTGAATGCTGCTACCGAAATGATTCCGCTGAGCTGGAGCCATTTTAGCAAAATTCACCCATTTGTACCAAAAGAGCAGGCTGGTGGTTATCTGGAAATAATCAAAGATTTAGAGAAACATTTGGCCGAAATAACTGGTTTTGCAGGTTGTAGCGTACAGCCAAACTCCGGTGCTAATGGTGAGTTTGCGGGTCTGTTATGTATTCGCAGATATCATGAAAGCAGAGGTGAAGGACATAGAAATATCATTTTGATTCCAATTTCCGCACACGGTACCAATCCTGCTTCTGCAGTAATGGCTGGATATAAAGTGGTGGTGATTAAAGCCATGGAAAATGGTAATATCGACGTAGAAGACCTGAAAGCAAAAGCAGAACTGCATAAGGATAATCTTGCCGGTATCATGATTACTTACCCATCTACCTATGGTATTTACGAAGAGCGTATCAAAGAAATCATCGATATCGTGCATAGCAATGGCGGTCAGGTGTATATGGATGGTGCCAATATGAATGCTCAGGTGGGTCTTACCGCTCCTGGTTATATCGGTGCCGATGTTTGTCACTTGAATCTGCATAAAACATTTGCCATCCCTCATGGTGGTGGTGGTCCGGGTGTAGGTCCTATCTGTGTTGCAGCGCATTTGGTGCCTTTCCTTCCGGGTCATGTAACCAACAGTACAGATAAGAATAAAGCTAGCCATGCTGTAGCTTCTGCCAACTATGGCTCTGCTTCTATCTTGCTGATATCTTATGCTTATATAAGAATGCTGGGTGCAGAGGGCTTGAAACAGGCCACTCAGTACGCTATCCTGAATGCCAACTATATGAAGGCTCGCTTGGAGAAAGAGTATGAAGTACTATACAGCGGTGCCAACGGTACATGTGCCCACGAGTTTATTGTAGATTTGAGACCATTCAAAAAAACAGCCGAAATTGAAGCAGAAGATGTGGCTAAGCGTTTGATGGATTATGGTTTCCATGCACCTACTATGAGTTTCCCTGTAGCGGGTACGATTATGATTGAGCCTACCGAAAGTGAGGATAAATCAGAATTAGACCGTTTCTGTGATGCACTCTTAGCCATCCGAGATGAAATTCGTCAGATTGAGGCTGAGCAATTGGATAAGAAAGATAATCCACTGAAAAATGCACCACATACACAGCTTATGGTGATGGCTAATGAATGGAATCATCCTTACGAGCGCAGTGTGGCAGCTTTCCCATTGCCTTATGTAGCGGAAAATAAATTCTGGCCTACGGTAGCGCGTATCAATAATACCCATGGTGATAGAAACTTGGTATGTACTTGTGAGCCTATTGAGGCTTATATGGAAGCATAGGTTTTTTCTACCATGAATACATAAAAAATCGCCCCTAAGTGTAGCAGGCTACGTTTAGGGGCGATTTTTTATGTATCCCATACTTAAGAATTTTTGGCTTTACTCCTCCTAAGTTCGATTGTTCCCAGTCTCAGCTGGCGGCTGCAACTCTCTATAATATTATTGCCGATGACGGCATTAGCACAGCATGAAACGAAAAAATGGCTGTCTGAACAGACAGCCTCTTTTTATATTGCAGCTCAGCTAGGCCGCAAATGTTTTATATTCAAAAGCAATAATGCTAATTATGCTTGCTTTTGCTGCTACCTCTTTTTGTACCGTTGCTAGACTCATTACCAGTAGCGGTAGTCATGGCCTCGGCAGCAGGTTTGCTGTCATTGTTTAGTTCAAGCATTTTTTCCAGCTGACGCACTTCTTTTTTCAAATCGTAAATGATTTTGTATAATTCATCCAGTTCAGATTTTGTGGCCACCGGAAATCCTTCCAGCGATTTTTCAATCTGAGTTTGGTAAGATTTACGAAGTTTAAGTTGCAGTGCGCTCACCTCAGCCATTAATTTGCTGTATTCGTCGCTCTCAAACAAGCTAACATACACCTGGTCGCTGGTATTCAACCACTCCTGGTACAAGGCAGTTATGTTGTTGATTTCGACCCCTTCTTCCATTTTTTTAGTGATGTTATCCACTAGAGCGTCCAAAACTTTTTGACCATGCTGGTATACCATATATTGCAGCTCAGCATTTTTAATGTTATAGATGGCTGTTTGGTCAAAGATTTGCGCCCATTCTTGCGCATTTTTGGTGAAGGTGTTCGGTGTCGCTATTTTAGCAATAGGAGCAATACCATTAGCAAGAGCTTGTTGCATGCTTTGGTACGCATTTAAGACAGTAGCGAAGGGTTCCTGGCCTGCAAAAGGATTCATGCTAGACATAGCAGCTGTCCATTGTTGGTAAGCATCTCTTCCTTGACCAGCCATTTGTTTCATCCCTTGTTGGTATAAATCGGTCATCTGCTGGAAATATTGTTTGCCGTCTTCAGTATTAAAACCAAAAAAGTTGTTCATCAGCTCTTTGTAGCTTTCCATATCAAAAGCTTTTTTGAACTGCTCGGCATTAAAGGTTTTTTCCTGAATAGATTTCCAGAATGGGGCCCATAGTTCGTAAAACTTGGTAAAACCTTTAGTTACGTTCATCATGTTGGCAAACACATCTTTCGCATTCGGATTTTGGATAGTTTCAGAAAGTTGAGCAAAAGAAGTGCGCATCATTTCCTGATACTGATTAAAAAACGTAGCGTATTGATTGTTGAAATTCTTGAATGCATCCAATCCGTTGCCCATAGTATTAAACTGACTCATCCAGTTTTGCCAAGGATTGGCCCATTTCATCCATTGGCTATAAGCGTCAGTAGGGTTGAATTTTGTGAAGAAATCATTATTAAAACCTCCCTTAAGAAAGTTTTGATTAGCCTCCCATGTTTTGCGAATCAAGTCCAGTTGTCCGTTAAGCCAGTTTTGAAAATAGGAGCTCGCCTTGTCCATGTTCTCGTTAAAAGACTCTTTCGCCTGATCCATCTTTTCGCTTGTGCCGGCAAATGCCTTTTTCTGTTGCTCCAGCCAGTTTTTATACATCTCTTTGCCTTTATCCATGCTTTCCGCTACGAAGGTGTTGCCGTTGGCAACTTTTTTGGTAGCTTCAATGGCGTTGTCAACCATTTTCTGTTGTGCTTCCAGCACGGTTTCGATGATGTTCTTATTTTCTTGTGACATCTTATGTGTAATTTTTTATGAATTTAAAAATTGAATTGATGTTGCAAAATTATAATTTGTAAACAAGATTATATGTACTAGGTCCTCATGCTTAGTCGAAATATTTGAAATTAAAATGTGGTACTATGGGTATGTCGTTGAAATCCAATGTTTCGTCGGTGTGCTCCTTTGCTGATCTTGCATTTATAAGCTATTTAGCTTATAAATTGGTGTAGTCTACTTGCTGTTGCTACATTCTTTATCGTTTCAGCAACATATTTTCCATTAATTTCGGTGTTTTATTTTTTTCAGCACATTTGTCTCATGAAGAAATTTGTTTTTGCAGCCATGATGCTATTGATAGGCCTTGTCGCGTTTGCACAGGAGCCGCCAAAAGAAATGAAAACTTCTTTCAGCGAAGCAGCCTTAAATCAGATTGTTTATACACCCGAGGGGGATTCGCTTAGCATGAAAGAGGTATTTCGGAAGCATAAAGGTAAAGTCCTGGTATTGGATATTTGGGCTGGATGGTGTAAAGATTGTATAGCGGTGATGCAGGAAAGCAAGAATCTTGCTGCAAAGTATCCTAAAGTAAAGTTTATTTATCTTTCTCTGGATAGAAATGACAGCGCATGGCACAAGGCGATGGATAAATATCAATTGAAGGGGTTTGCAAATTATTGGTTTAAGGCTGGTTGGAAGAATGATTTTACTAATGATATTGAGCTCAACTGGATTCCGAGATATATGGTTGTGGACAGAAGACGGAAAATTAAAGGCTATTATTTTGTGCATCCTACAGATGCCAAATTTACTGAGCTTCTAGATTCTTTATCCCGGTAGAAAGCTAAGGGCATGAATTTGATTTTATTTTTTTAAATTGCGAAACTATTTTTTTACTGTGTTTATCTCATGAATAGATTTTTAATCATACTACTATCGCTGTTTGTAAGTCTGAATAGTAGTGCTCAGATTATTTCTGACCCTTCTACATGGACTTATGAAGTTAAAAAGAAAAAGGATAACACCTATGATTTAGTATTCAAGGTGAAATTAAAAGAGCATTGGCATATCTGGGCTTTTGAACCCGGTGGGGACGGATTACTTATTCCTCCTAGCTTTGATTTTGACAAGAATGCTGATGTGAAATTAATTGGCAAGGTAAAAGAAATAGGCAATAAAATCAGTAAAGATTTTGATGGGGAAGAGGGGGATGAGCATTATTTTGAAAATAATGTAACGTATATACAGACAGTTGAGGTAGCAAAGAATACCAAAATTACCGGTACACATCGCTACCAAACCTGTGATGAGACACAGTGCTTACCGCCGGTTACCAAACCCTTCTCATTCGAAATTAAAGATATTGCTGTAGCAGATGAAGCCTCCCAGCCTGACACGGCAGGCACAGCCCAAGCTATCGAGGATAGTACTATTCAAACTGCATTGGCAGCTGCAGCGGGCGGCAGTACAGATATAGATAGCGGAGCCCTGGCGTCTGAGCCGAGTGTGCCAGGTAGTGATGCAGGTGTGGGAAATGATGCTGAAGGCAGAAAGGAAAATAGGTCATTATGGATGATATTTGTGGCAGGTTTGGGTGCCGGTCTCCTGGCGGTGCTTACACCATGTATTTATTCCATGATTCCTATAACGGTAAGTTTCTTTACCAAGAAAGTCTCTTCAAGAGCTCAGGGTATAAAAAACGCTGTGTTTTACTCGCTATCTATTGTAGTGATTTTTGCCACTCTGGGTTTAGGATTGACGGCATTGTTTGGTGCAAATGCACTGAATAATCTGGCTACCAACTGGATTGCCAATCTGTTTTTCTTTGTTCTATTCTTGATTTTTGCGTTCTCATTCCTAGGAGCATTTGAGTTGACGCTACCATCCAGCTGGACAAATAAAATGGGTGCTAAGTCTAATACCAGCAGTTATGGTGGCATTTTCTTTATGGCGCTTACACTGGTTTTGGTGTCATTCTCTTGTACCTCGGCATTCTTAGGGCCTCTTATAGTAGGTGCAGCTTCCGGTGGTAAGTTGGGGCCACTGGTGGGTTTCAGCAGTTTTGGATTAGGTATTGCCCTGCCATTCACAATATTCGCCATTTTCCCTTCTTATCTTAAAAACCTTGAGAAACCAGGTGGCTGGCAGAATGCGCTGAAAGTCTCGCTCGGATTTGTGGAATTGGCTTTGGCGCTCAAGTTTCTTTCCAATGCAGACCTGGCGCAAGGCTGGCGTTTACTGGACCGTGAAGTGTTTATCGCCATTTGGGTGGTTATTTTTGTATTGTTGGGCATTTACTTATTGGGCAAGCTTACCTTCTTTCATGATAGCGAGCTGCCAAAAAATCACTTCGGCATTTCCTATATTTCCGTGCCGAGACTGATGTTAGCCATCACATCACTCACTTTTGCCGTTTATCTTATTCCCGGCATGTGGGGCGCTCCTCTAAAGGCGGTAAGTTCATTCTTACCACCAATGGGTACTCAGGACTTCGTTATGGGGGGCTCACATAGCGGAGGCGGTGATGCTCATAGTAGTTTCCCGGGACCCAAACCGGTAAAATATGCCGACCGATTAATGATGTATGAACCTGAGGTGGCTAAAAAATACGGTTTGGTAACTTACTTTGATTTGGAAGAGGCAAAAGTTGCGTCTAAACAACTGAAGCGACCCATCATGGTGGACTTTACCGGAATTAACTGCATCAACTGTCGGAAGATGGAAGGCCAGGTATGGTCTGATCCTGAGGTGATGCGATTGCTCAAGGAAGAGTTTGTAGTGCTATCACTTTATTGCGATTTTGATGGTTTAGAACTTCCCAAGGAAGAGCAGTATGTATCTAAAGTGTTGGGCTCCAAAGTAGTGACAGTAGGAGATAAAAACGAAGATTATCAGGCTACTAAGTTTAACTCAAACACGCAGCCATTCTACTTTTTCATAGACGAAAATGAAATCCAACTGCATCCTAAAGGTTATCAGTATGACCCTTCCATACCTAAGTTTATAGCTCATTTGAATGAAGTGATTGCAAAATACAAGGAGCTGCATCCATAGGTGAATTTTATATTATAGAGTATAAACTTTTACAAACAACCGCCAGTTAATTTAGCCACAGCTATAAATTGACTGGCGGTTGTTCTTTTTGATATACAGCGGATGGGAGAAGTAATCTTGCAAAAAAACGCGTGAGGGATAGCAGTGGAATGCCCGCAGCGGCAAGCAAACATTACATGCCGCTAGGCGTATCGCTGAAAGTGGCCGAAATATAGACTTTCGTCAGGTATATGTGGCTTGCTGTGAGGACATGAAACGGATAGCCCGTCCCGCCGCTGTGAAATGCTGCATTTCAATGCCGCAAGTATCTGTTTTTTCTTCAGAAAATGTGCCGGCTCTGGTAGCGGCGGGCACGCCCGAAAATAGTAAAAATGCTGCATGGTTAATGTACCGAGGAACTCAGGGGCTTGGGCAAGAATGGATGTACTTATCACCGTATGTCGTGGTAAAAATAGGTTTGATAAATTTCAATATGCATTTTCTGCTTAAAAAGTTCGAACTTGCACTGATTTTCAGTTTTACAAATCTGGTAGTGAATTTAAGCCTATTATGTCCTTTTTAAGATTGTCGGTTCAGAAAGTGCTGTGGCAACTTCTTATACTGTTGCTATGCTATACAGCTTTCCGTTACTTGTTTTTTGCGTTTAATAAAGGATTTATACCTGAGGTAGCCGAGCAGCAATGGGGGCGCATACTTTGGGGAGGTTTACGCTTCGACCTTTCGGCCATCGCATTTACCAACTGCCTTTGGATAGTGCTCACCTTGGTTTTTCCTTTGGATAACAATAATCGCTGGTTGCAGGTACTAAAGGCCTTCAGTTTCTATTTCCCCAATATCGTGGCCATCTTATTTGAAGTGAGTGACTGGGTATATTTTAATTTTAATCGTAAGCGTGCCACGTTTGAAGTATTTGACCTGATATTTACTAAAAGTGATTTTGTGAATTTGCTGCCCAGCTATATCGTTAGCTTCTGGTATGTTCCGCTGATTGCCATTCTTTTTATTGGCTTGGTGGTGTGGTCGCACCGTAGGCTGAATGCTTATTATGCAGAGCGATGGCGTTTGTTTAGGTCGTTAAATTTTCCGAAGTCGGGTTGGTATTTATGGTTGTTTAAACCCTTATCTGTTTTGCTGGGTGTGGGTTTAATCGTTTTGGCTATGCGAGGAGGCACTCAGCTAAAGCCAATTAATAACCGCAATGCCGTAGAGTACGTTCCTGCAGGACAGGCTGCGCTGGTGCTGAATACTCCTTTTTCCATCATTACCTCTGCCGAAAGCGGACGCCTAAAGCCGCTGGACTTGATGCCGTTGGATGAGGCGGTGCGCCTGGTGGCACCAATAAAGCAATACGGTAAGGATACGCCCATGCAGCGTAAAAACGTAGTGGTAATTATTTGGGAAAGCCTGAGTGCACGCTATACCGGACTGGGAAGTAAGAGTGTGACCCCTTTTTTGGATAGTTTGATGGCGCATTCTTTAGTGTTCTCTAAAGCATATGCCAATGCATTGCGCTCTAACGAAGGGGTACCGGCTATCTTCTCCGGAATTCCGGCATTAATGGAAGGAACGATTACCAATTCTCTGTATGCAAATAATGATTTTACATCGCTGCCGATGCTATTGAAGGAAGAAGGGTATAGCACTGCATTTATACATGGCGGCAATAATGGCACAATGAATTTGGATACATATGCCAAAAATGCAGGATTTAATAAGTATATTGGTAGAAAAGAATACGGCACTCAGGATTATGATGGGGCTTGGGGCGTGTGGGATGAACCCTTCTTACAGTTTGCTGCAAAGGAAATGGCTACACTGAAGCAACCGTTCTTAACCGGAATATTTACGCTTTCGTCACATACTCCTTTCAGAGTGCCAGAGACTTATAAAGCAAGCAGTGTCAATGCAACAGATGCGGTTGCAAAAAGCATGAACTATACTGATTTTGCCCTCAGACGGTTTTTTGATGCGGTAAAAAATACGGAATGGTACGCTAATACTTTATTCGTCATTGTGGCCGACCATGGTTGTCCTGTAGCCAAGAGCTCCTATGATGTAGAGGGCTTGGGCCGTTATCATATACCACTGGTGTTTTTTGAGCCCAGCGCCGAATCGCAAAGCTTGGTAGATACAAGCTTGATGCAGCAAATAGATCTCACACCTACCATTCTGGATTACCTGGGCTATGGCAAACCCTTTTTTGCTTTGGGTAATAGCGCATTTGACAAGAAGGCCAAGCGCTTTATGCTCTCTTATTTGTCGGGCAATTATATATACCTGACCCCGGAGTGGATGTTTAGAACCAATCAAACGATACTTACCGAGGCATTTGAGCATAATGACAGAAGTAAAAAGCCTAAAAATCATATGCGGGCATTATTAAAAACGCATCCGGATGCTGTAAAAGAAAATCAGCATTTCTTGAACGCATTTTTACAGGTGATGCACTATTCGGTCATCAATAATCAGATGACTGCCGGGCAATTCAAGCCTTGAGCCAGAGGGTAAATGATTGGGGATGCTCTGTGGAATAATCCTTATAGTGGGGAAGTAAGATGTTGTTAATATTCTTATATTTAAGTGAAAGTCATGTTTTTAGTAAGGCGTGAATGCCTTTTTTTTCTACATTTGTAATCATCATAAGCAATTAAGAAAATATTTATATGCAAGTTCCAATTTTAAGTTACACACAGATATCTCATAAGCTCAAAAGAATGGCCTATGAGATTTGGGAGGCCAACAGTGGAGAAGAAGAAGTTATTATTTTTGGTATAGCAGAAGGGGGTGCGGTGCTTGCGGCTGCTTTAAAGCATATATTAGACCAGGAGTCGGATTTGAAAACGAGTTTGGAGATATTGAGGTTCGATAAGTCTAGAGTTAGTAGTTTTCGCTATAGTCCAGAGCATGATATCAGTGGCAAAAGTATTGTATTGGTTGATGATGTGGCCAACTCCGGCAAGACATTGTTATATGCCATGAAACCCTTGTTGGACTTCGAACCTAAACGTATTCAGTTAACTGTATTAGTGGATAGGAAGCATAAAAATTATCCTGTTGTACCCGATGTTATAGGTTATTCTGTTGCCTCCACACTTCAGGAGCATATAAGAGTTACTTTTGAAGGAGACAAGATTACGGGCGCATATTTGGAATAAGCCAAAATGTCGGTAAAAATTTTCCTAGTATGATTATTGATGAAGATAATACGTTATCTTAGCAACAACGTTGCTAATATTGAGCTAAGGTATTGGAAAAAGTTCCTAACTTAAAATATTGAATAATGGATTCTAATTTCTCTCAAAGAGTAAAAGACATAATATCATACAGCAGAGAAGAAGCAATAAGATTGGGTAATACGTTTATCGGCACTGAGCACTTCTTGTTAGGTATTTTACGTGAGGGTGCCGGTACGCCGATGCATATCCTCAATGCGCTCAATGTAGATGTTACATTGGTGAAAAATGATATTGAAAATTTAGTTCGTGATACAGATGGCAGCGCCAAGCGCACCTTACAACTGCCACTCACACGTCAGGCTGAGAAAGTAATCAGACTGGCTGTTCTGGAGGCCAAATCTCTTAAGAGCACAGTGGTGGACGCTGAGCACCTTATGCTTTCTATCCTGAAAAATAAGGATAGCGCCACAGCTGAGGTATTGCGTAGCTACAACCTTACTTACGAGCGTTTTATCGAGGAGCTCTCTCATATTATGGGTGGCGAGGTGAGTAACCAAAGCGAGCCCGGTGGCTATGACTATGAGTCGGAAGAACCTCGTCCTAAACCTAGTAACCCATCCGCCAGCAAATCTAAAACCCCTGTGCTGGACAATTTTGGCCGGGATGTAACACGTTTGGCGGAGATGGGTAGCTTGGACCCAATCGTGGGACGTGAGAAGGAGATTGAGCGTGTTTCTCAAATCCTTTCTCGTCGTAAGAAAAATAACCCCATTTTGATTGGAGAGCCAGGTGTGGGTAAAACCGCTATCGTTGAAGGTCTGGCCTTGAGAATAGTGCAGCGTAAAGTGAGCCGCGTGCTTTTTGACAAGCGCGTGATTTCTCTCGATTTGGCTGCGCTGGTTGCAGGTACCAAATACCGTGGTCAGTTTGAAGAACGTATGAAGGCCATCATGAATGAGCTGGAGAAGAATAAAGACGTCATCCTGTTTATCGATGAAATACATACCATCGTAGGAGCGGGTGGCGCCAGCGGTTCATTAGACGCTTCGAATATCTTCAAGCCTGCTTTGGCGAGGGGTGAGCTCCAATGTATCGGTGCGTCTACGCTGGACGAATACCGAAATAATATCGAGAAGGATGGGGCATTGGATCGTAGATTCCAAAAAGTACTCATAGAACCGCCTTCCATCGAAGAAACAATCACTATCCTTAATAATATTCGCCCGAAATATGAAGAGTTTCACAATGTGACTTATAATCAGGAAGCTATCGAAGCCTGTGTGAAGCTCAGCGAGCGCTATATGACCGACCGTTTGTTGCCGGATAAAGCTATTGATGTGCTCGATGAAGTAGGTGCCAGAGTGCATCTGAAAAATATCAATGTACCTCAGAATGTGCTGGATTTAGAAGCTAAGATTGAAGAGGTAAAATTGGAGAAAAATAAAGTGGTGAAAAGCCAGCGCTTTGAGGAGGCTGCTGCGCTTAGAGATAAAGAGAAAAAACTAGGCGAGGAATTGGAACAGGCCAAACAGGCTTGGGAAGAGGAGGTAAAACACAAACGATATCCAATTACCGAAGAAGATATAGCCGAAGTCATCAGCATGATGACGGGTATCCCTGTGATGCGTATGGTGGAAGCAGAGTCTGAGAAGCTGCGTCGTATGGGCGATGATTTGAAAGGTGCTGTTGTGGGTCAGGACGAAGCAGTGAACAAAGTGGTGAAGGCTATTCAACGTAATAGAGTAGGTTTAAAAGATCCTAAAAAGCCAATTGGTTCTTTCATCTTCCTGGGTCCTACCGGAGTAGGTAAGACAGAGCTTGCCAAAACCTTGGCTCGTCAGATATTTGACAGTGAGGATGCACTCGTTCGTGTAGATATGAGTGAGTATATGGAGAAATTCTCTTTGAGCAGACTCATAGGTGCGCCTCCGGGATATGTGGGCTATGAAGAGGGCGGACAGCTTACGGAGAAAATTCGCAGAAAGCCTTATTCAGTTGTGTTGCTTGATGAAATAGAGAAGGCTCACCCTGATATTTTCAACATTTTGCTGCAAGTATTGGATGATGGACAGCTTACCGATGGTCTGGGTCGTAAAGTAGATTTCAAAAACACTATCATTATCATGACCTCCAATATTGGTGTGCGCCAGTTGAAGGAGTTTGGAGATGGGGTAGGTTTTGCCACTGCAGCCAAAACTTCCAATCTGGAGGAAAATAATAGAGCTGTTATCGAAAAGGCTTTAAAAAGAACCTTTAGTCCGGAATTCCTCAACAGAATTGATGATGTAATCATCTTCAATTCACTCACAGAGGAGGATATCAATGTGATTATCGATATCATCATGAAAGGCGTGCTTAATCGTATGAAGGACTTAGGCTTTAGTTTAACGCTATCAGAGTCTGCACGTAAGTTCTTGGTAGAGAAAGGTTATGATCAGCAATTCGGTGCAAGGCCTTTGCACAGAGCTATCCAGAAATATCTGGAAGATCCCCTAGCGGAGGAAATTTTAAATAAAAATCTCGGCGAAGGTGATTTGGCTCACGCGGAGTATGACGAAGCGCAAGGTAAGATTGTCTTTAAGATAACCAAGCCGGGCGCCAAGAAGTCGAGTCGTACCAAAGGCAGCAGCGAAGGGCCTGGTACTGACGCCGCAGATGAAGTTTAAATAGAATAATTTATGGAAGAGGCTGTCGTAAAGGCAGCCTCTTTTTGTAATATAGCCGGTAGCAGATTTTGTCATAAATGCCCGGCAAGAGTCATAGCGACAGATAAGATAAATGGATATTTGTAATGGAGCATTGCACTTTAGACGAACGATTTATGCAACGCGCGCTTGGTTTGGCGCAGCGCGGCAGTGGCAGAGTTGCCCCTAATCCACTTGTAGGAGCGGTACTGGTACATAATAATTGTATTATAGGTGAGGGCTGGCATCAAAAGTACGGTGGACCACATGCAGAGGTCAACTGTATTGCATCCGTAGCCGCTTCTGATAGGGATAAGATAGGGGAATCTACGATGTACGTCACACTTGAGCCCTGTGCGCACTTTGGCAAAACGCCCCCATGCGCCAATCTCATTCTCGAATACAAAATACCCAGGGTGGTGATTGCTTGTACCGACACTTACTCAAAGGTGGCGGGCAAAGGCATACAATTGTTGCGCAATGCCGGTATAGACGTGCAGGTGGGTATGATGGAGCAGCAAGCACGGGAATTAAATAGGCGATTTTTCACCTTTCATGAGCAGCAGCGGCCATATATAATTTTGAAGTGGGCACAAAGCTCCGATGGGTTCATTGCACCGCCTCAAGGCCAAAAGGTAATGCTGAGCAATGCCTTATCTCAGCGTTATGTGCATCAAATGCGTCATGCCGAGGCGGCCATTCTAGTAGGCTTTCGCACGGCGCTGTATGACAATCCTCTGCTCAGCGACAGATACTTTTCTGGCCCCAACCCTCTGCGATTGGTTATCGACCCTCAAAATTCGCTACCGGATGATCTGTGTCTAAAATCTGACGGACAAGCCACTATTATTTTCAATTTTCTCTATGAGGGTAGTCATGGCCCCATCACATATGTGCAAATCAGCCCGCAAAAGAGTATAGCACATCAGGTGGCAGATTATCTGTTTCATCATCATATCAATAGCCTTATCGTTGAGGGCGGTACTAAGACGCTAGATTTGTTTATTGAATCCGGACTTTGGGACGAAGCTCATATCATCCAGACCACACAGGCGCTCTGTCAGGGACAGCCTGCTCCCATACTTCAGGATGCCGTTTTGCAAGATACCACTACTTTGTACACCGATAAGATTTTAAGGTATATGCGCAGCCAGCCTTAAGTGCTATGACTGATGATAATTTACATTTTGGGCACATGCACCACAGTAGCATCATGGTAGAGCTGTAGTAGATCGCGCTGCCTCAGCACTTCGGTTTTAGGTCTGGTTGAAAGGCTATACTGCAAGGGCTTGGGCGCAACTCCGTTTGCAGCCTTGGTCGTATCGCTGAATTTTTTGCACTTATTTTAACCCAGATTACGCATTAGACTCTTTATATAAAATTATTCTTGCTTCTAATCCACTTCAATAGCTCAAAAACCATAATTTATTATGCTTTTTTCACTATTTTGTGGATTATTTGCCATAATAATTTTCTTTTAAA
>DATGQB010000053.1:0-6315 GCA_035304405.1 Edaphocola sp. | reverse complement strand
CCTCTTCTACAAGTACTATCACTGCAGGAAATACTTTTACAGGAACCATCAGTGTGCCGGTTACAGCACTGCCGGGCGCCACAAGAATGAGGGTACGCGTAGTGGAAAGCTCTACTACTTTTGACCCTTGTGGTAGCTTCTCTTATGGCGAAACAGAAGACTATACTATGTTGGTAATTTCTGCCGCTCCGTGTACCAATCCGCCTACTGCAGGCAATGTAGCGGGTGTAGATTCTGTATGTCCTAATACTGCATTCACGCTCAATGGTTCCGGATTCTCTGTGGGCTCCGGTATGACCTACCAATGGCAAAGTGCTTCCAGTGCCGCAGGCCCTTGGACAGACATCGCGGGCGCTACAAATACCTCTCTCATCAGCACTGGTATCACCACCGCTACATACTATCGCCTAAAAGTGGTTTGTAGCAATGGTACTCCGGAATATACTCCTGCTAAAGCTGTAACCATCAAATCTGTTGTAAACTGCTACTGTATACCTACTTACGATGAGGGGTGTAGCTGGGGCGATGATATTGATGGTGTAACACTAGTCGGTGCTACAGTTACATTGAGCAATCTTAATACTCCTTGTTCGCCAAGTGGCTATACCGATTATACTACTAGCACTACCTTAGGCGTACCTGACCTGATGCCGGGTAATACTTACAGTGGTACGGTTACTACTAACTATTCCGATCAGTATGAAAATGTAACCATTTGGATAGATTATAATAATGATGGTGTCTTTGATCCAATTGGGGAGCAAGCAGCGACTTTTGGCCCTATCAGCAACACTGTCGTAGGCAATTATAGCATTACTGTTCCTTCAACAGCATCTGCAGGTATCAGAAGAATGCGTGTAATGCTGGTATATTATGATGTTCCTACTGACCCATGCGGTTATAACTACTTTGGTGAGACACATGACTATCTGGTACAAATCGGTCCTGGCTGTACCATTCCTCCTGTAAACCTTGGCGCAGATACCTCTTTCTGCGAAGGTCAGTCTATCACTCTGGATGCCGGTGCGGGTACAGGTCTAACCTATCTGTGGAGCAACAATGCTACTACTCAATCTATCACAGTAACTACCAGTGGTACTTATAGCGTAGAAGTGAGCGACGGTACTTGTAGCCAAACAGACGAAATCGTTATCACGGTTAATCCGCTTCCTGTAGTTGACCTAGGTAACGATACTACCGACTGTCAAAATGGTGGTCCAATTACCTTGACCGCTCCTAGTGGCAACTACACTTACTTGTGGAGTACCAATGCAACCACTGCTAGTATATCTGCAACCACTTCCGGTACATACTCTGTTACCGTTACAGACCAAAACACCGGCTGTGCTGCATCTGATACTGTAAATGTAGTTATCGGTACGGCTCCATCAGTTGGCGGTATCACCGTAACAGGTACATCACCTACTTATAACTTCAGTGCCAATAACCCTGCCAACGTATCGAACTACTTCTGGCAGTTTGGCAACGGTGCTACTTCTACCGAACAAGATCCTACTTATACCTATCCAACACAGACTATTGATCAGACTTACATAGTAACACTTATCGTGTCTAACGAGTGTGGTGCTGATACAGTGGAAACATCGGTGATAGTAAGAGGTAATAGCATCAACGAACTGGCTATCGACGCTCAAACATTGAAAATGTATCCTAACCCAACTTCGGGCATGGTGATGATTGAGAATGAGAGCGCTTACACAATGAAGCAAGTAGTTATTACCAATGTGCTAGGCCAGCAAGTGATGGTGATTCCTGTGAATAGCAAAACTGAGCACATCAGTGTCAGCAACCTGACTCCTGGTCTGTACCACGTGCGTATAGAGTTTGAAGAGGGCGTGGTAACACGAAAACTCGAAGTCTTAAAATAGCATAAGCTAATCCTTTAATACAAATCACGGGCGTCCTTTCGGGGATGCCCGTTTTTTTATTGTTGTGTTTAATTATCGGGCGTGCCCCGCCGCCATAGGTCTTAGTCCTCTGGGCAAAAGGATGGGATGCGGTCTGCCACCCATGGTGTACCTGGCAGGCGCGGCGGGTAGGGGCATAACTGCAAAGTCTTCGCAGCGCTGTTTCCTGGCTATCTTATAATCACCCCTGCCTTGATGCCCCACAAAAAGAGCATACACCGGTTGCAGTGCATCATTGCGCTTTCCGTTGCTATTCCTCACGCATTTTTGTTCTGTGCTCAATTGTTATTCCTGTAGGACTTGGGCATCGCCCTTCACTAAAAAACGCATCAGTATTCTGCGCACATCTTTATTGTCCTTCCTCGGTTCGATGTATTGGGTATAGTCTTGTGGTGCAGTTTGTATTGGGCAGTATCCGAAGCCTTTATAAACACCATTTTTGATATAAACAAGTCCCAACTCCTCATTTTGTCGTCCCGGGAGTACAAATATGCGGGTAAATTTCTCCATCACATAATGGGCTAGCAGCTTCTCTACGCGCGCATTATATGATTCGGGCTCTTCCAGGCCTAAGCATGCACCCTTGCATTCTTTTATTTGGTATTGAAAGCAGCTGCGACTCACTTTTTGCAAGCCGTTTATTTTCTGACAAAGTATGTGCTGAGCAGTGCCCCGGTTCAAAAATTCTTTAGCCTCGTTGAGGGTGCTAAAACTGGTTATTTCTTCTTCGTCAGAGCGTATTCTGGCTATGCGCAGAGCTTTATAGGGGCCAGTCCATTCCAAATACAGGCCATATTGCATAATACTCCTGCGCTGGGCTCTGTTGTACAAGGGCTTGTGTAGCTTTATCAACTCAGACTCGTATAGGAGCGCAATGAGCTCACTGCCCGTAAGTTCATATTGTATTCTGTGGGTCTGTGTCTGTATTTTGAGCGATTTGCGGTCTTTGCCGCAGAAATGCTGGCGTACTCTCTTGGCAATACAATTGCTTTTGCCCACATAGAGCAGTATATCTTCTTCATTGTAAAAATAATATACTCCCGCGGCTCTAGGCAGCTCCTCTATCTGCACTCTTATCTGTTCTCTCATCAGCCTGGCTTGCTTTTAGGTGGGTGCTAATGGGCAGCAAAATTAGCCAGCAGTATAATAAAGAATTGTTATAATGTTAATTATGAGCTTCCCACCGAAGGTATGGAGGCAGATAATGCCTCAAATGATGTAAATTGCAGTAAATGCATTTTCATTCCGCAACTTAGACACTCCAACTACTGTAAAGGCAGCCGCCTCAGGCACAATATTATTGTAGTTATTTCTGTAGGCCTAAGCTGCGTTATTAAGTGTTCAATAGAATTATTATTTACATATGCAAGATCATAAATTAGCCGTATTAATAGACGCAGACAATGTACCTTCGACAAAGATTACCGGAATGCTTGAAGAAATTTCCAAAAATGGTACGCCGACCATCAAACGCATTTACGGCGATTGGACCAAGCCCCATCTCTCTGGATGGAAAAATGTATTGCTGGAACACGCCATCATTCCGGTGCAGCAATATAGTTACACCACCGGCAAAAACTCTTCAGATAGCGCGCTTATCATTGATGCGATGGATATTCTTTATTCGGAGAAGGTAACGGGCTTTTGTATCGTTTCCAGCGATAGTGATTTTACCCGGCTAGCCACTCGTCTTCGCGAGGCAGGCATGCTGGTAATTGGTTTGGGGGAGAAAAAAACGCCTCAGGCTTTTATCGCAGCTTGTAATAAGTTTATCTATATCGAAATTCTCAATTCCGAACAGTCTGGTGCGGAAATCACCACTACAGAGCCCCAGACGCAGAAAGGTAAAAAGCAAACTGCCAAAGCTCTGGATAAGGTAGATAAGCAAACTATCAAGATGATTATGAATAGTGTAGATGACCTTGCGGATGAAACCGGCTGGGCCTTCCTGGGGGCGCTGGGCAATTTTATCTCGAAGAAGAAGCCCGACTTTGACCCCCGTAACTATGGGTTTAATAAACTCTATGATTTAATAAAATATATCGACAAGTTTGAGATTGACGAAAGAGAGTCTGGAGCGCATAAGCATGTAAAACACATATACCTCCGCCTGAAATAAGTTTTCGGGCGAAGGTTGCACTTTCTGCTGAATGTTTAGGTGTTAGCTGCTAGAGGGTGTCTTCAAATCTCAAACTAGGATTGTCTGCCAGCTTATAAACATATTGTCTTAATAATTCTGCCCACTCATCATAGCCCTTAGTCTGGTCGAATACCTGATAAGAAACAGGCTTGCCAAATATGATATGGGTTTTGTTATTCCGCAGTTTGTACAGTTCATCTACCAGATATATCATTTCTATATTGGCCTTGATGCCTATCTTCTTTCTGAAAGCGCTTAGACGGTAAAAGAATGGACTGAGCTTGCCATTCACCAGCACCGGCACTACGGGGTGCTGGTATTGTACTGCTTTGCGTACAAATACCCTGTTCCATTTCAAGTCCTGAATTTTGCCGTCGATTTTTCTGCTTACTAGGCCTGCGGGGAAAATCATGGTAACGCCCTCCGAGGCATATACTTCATCTATTCTGCGTAAGTTCTGAGCCGAAGTCGCTCCCACCTTATTCACAGGTACAAACAGTGAGCCAAAATTTTCTAGTTTGGTGAGCATATCATTTACTAAAAAGCGTAAATCTTTACGCACTTCGCTCACGATTTGTAACAGCGCCATACCGTCTATGCCACCCAGGGGATGGTTGGAGGCGATAATACAGCCGCCGGTCTGCGGTACATTTTCCAGCCCTTCAAAGCTAATCTCAGCACGTACTTCTTTAAGCGCGGCTTCTAAGTATTCGTACTCAAATTTATCATGATGAGCATTCACAAATCTGTTGATGTCATCCTCATGCACTATACGTTTGATATAGTTGATGAGAAATTTAGGCGTCCACTTATATGCCGCAGGATTCTTCTCCTTAAAGAGTTTATCTATGTCGATATATTTTTTCTCCATCGCTTATTTGCAAAGGTAAACCGATATACTTAATTAGTTTAGTGCTCGCCTGCACATGTACTTTTACGAACTTACTTCGAAAGCCAAAGCTTCAGTTCTTTCAGAGATATATCGCTCATGCTGGGTTTACGTACAATTTTGCCATATTCCGTCCAATAGAGGCTGGGCACTGCACCTCCCGAAAGTTCCACAAAAGGCTCTTTGTCCAAAAAGTAGTAGGGCACATTGTCAAATTTTGTTTCCTGGATGAATTGCTGTAACAGGTCGGTACGTAAAGAGTCATTATCTATATTCCCAAAGAATACATAGATTGGTAGGCTGCTGTCTGCCATTTTGAGCTCGCGCATCACCTCTGCTGCATCCATACAATGTGGACAAGTAAGACTCAGGAAGCCTATAAACTTCTTGTCTTTTTCTAATTGCAGGCTCTCAATAGGTGTGGTACATCCATTATATATTTTATCGATAGGTAGGAATCGCTGTGCAAAAATCAAATAGGGTAGGGCTATACTTAGTGCCAAAAACAAAAAGCTCAGCAAATTACGCTCAGAACGGTTGTTTTTCCTGGCTTGTGTATATAATATGCCGAGTAAAATTAAGATGAGGATATTTTTCAGTATAGAAGGCAGGGGCGGCATGTAAAATTGCTCACCCATACAACCACAGTTTACCTCATTTCCCAGCTGAAAATAGAGAATCACTAAATGAATAGTAAAAGCAATCATTAAAGCAATCGAGGCGCTAATAACCCATTTTCGCTTACCATAGAGCTGAAGAAGCAGCAAAAGTCCTAAGCCAAACTCCAGGCCAATAAAGAATCGCGCTCCCAGTGGAGCCATTTTTTCAGAAAAGTTAAGCTGGCTGCGTAAGGTATATTCAAAATACTCAATGGGAATAGTCTTGGTGATGGCAGAAAATATAAAAAAGCCACCTAAAAGTGCTGAAAGTACAGAAATGAAAACCTTTTTCTTATCTAGCGCCATAGCTTGAGATTTAATCTAAATTACGCAATAGTAATTTAAGCACGAAGAAATAATGCAAATTAAGTCTGAAATAGTGAGAAAAGCTTGTTAATCTCATTCATAGTCTATTCGTAACTGTCTAATGTACTTTGCATATCATCTGGAGTGGGGTATCCCGTACCCGCTTAAATGGGCGGTACATAGCACAGTGAGCAGGCTCGGCTTGATAGACTCAAAAGGAGGTAGAGCACTTCGGCAAAGTGCAGCTTGAGCTGTTTTATCCCAGATTACGCATTAGGAATTTAAAAGAAAATTATTATGGCAAATAATCCACAAAATAGTGAAAAAAGCATAATAAATTATGGTTTTTGAGCTATTGAAGTGGATTAGAAGCAAGAATAATTTTATATAAAG
>DATGQB010000052.1:0-3697 GCA_035304405.1 Edaphocola sp. | reverse complement strand
AACGAAACTACTGTGCACCAGCATTTTTTTCTTGCTCAAGAATGTTCATAAACTCCTCTCTGGAAATGAGCACCGCTCCCATGCTGAGTAAATGCTGGTTCTGTACCTGGCAGTCGATTAGTGAAAAGCCCCCATGCTGGCATAAGTATATCAATGCTGCTTTAGAAGCATTGGGCCGGAGACTAAACATGCTCTCACCACAAAACACCTTTCCTTGCAGCACACCGTATAGCCCTCCTACAAGTTGTTCTTCCAGCCATACCTCTACCGACATAGCATGGCCTAGTCGGTGCAGCTGTAGGTAGGCGGCTACCATCTGCTCGCTTATCCAGGTGCCATTTTCTTGACGGCCCGAAGCAGTGGCACAACGCCGCATTACCTCTTCAAAGCATTGGTTGGTTGTATAGCTAAAGCGCCCTTGTCGGAGTATCTGCCGCATACTCTTACTTATTTTTATATTTTGCGGAAAGAGTACACAGCGCTCAGGCGGGGCATACCAGCAAATAGGGTCTTCAGGATTAAACCACGGGAAAATGCCCTGAGCATATGCTTTTAACAAGGTGGTCGGCTGTAAATTGCCGCCGATGGCTAGCAGGCCGTCCGGGCCGGCTTGGCTCACATCCGGAAACTTGCTGCTATGTGATGGTAAGAAGCTTATCATAAGGTACGCAAAGCAAATTTATATCATTTTTGTTTGGCATTGCCCTCTACGAGAAGAGTAGTGGTGGGGCAGCTTTTTGATTAGTGGTCGTATATGTTTGGTATAATTATGCTTCTTGTCCTTTAGCCTGGTAAATAATTAAGCTTTTGTCTTCTTCGTAAAGATGTTATATTTGAGTGTTAAACAATGCTTATGTTGAAATCCTCGCTTTTAGCAATTTTTACTTTGCTCTTCACGGCTAGTTTTAGTCTGGCACAAACCAGTACCAAAATGTATAAAATTTACGATACCCGTACCGGACAAGTCATCGAATGGGCTCAGCTGATACAAGGTCTGTCGGATGCCCGCATAATACTCTGGGGCGAGGAGCATAACGACAGTGTCGGCCACGCTTTGCAACTGGAAATGTTGCAGGCTCTTCACCGTATGCAGGGCCGGCCGCTGGCATTTTCAATGGAGATGTTTCAGACCGATGTGCAGAACGTGATGGATGAGTATCTTCAGGGCTGGATTAGCGAAAAGAATTTTAAAAGCGAAGCCAGAGCCTGGAATAATTATAAAGACTATGCGCCCATGATTGCCTATGCTAAGACTCATAAGATACCGGTAGTATGTGCTAATGCCCCCTCTCGTTATACCAATATGGTAACCAGAGGGAGCCTTTCGGCGCTGGAAGTATTGCCCGCAAAAACAAAAAAAGCTTTTCTGGCACCACTACCTATCGATACCTTGAGCGGTCGCTATTTTGAAAAGTTTACAGAGGCTATGGGTGGGCATGTTATCCCCAATAGTCACATCTATCAGTCGCAAAATTTGTGGGATGCTACCATGGCTCATCGTATTGTACAGTCAGCTAAAAAACACAGGGTATTTCATATTGTAGGTCGCTTTCATACCGATGAATATCAAGGCACAACCGCGCGCGTGCTCAGGGCTACCAAGCATAGGGTAATGACCATTTCATGTTTTGCGGCAGATGCCTACGATAGTGCAGCGCATAGTGGCCTGGCCGACTATGTCATCATTACTTCGGCGCCTTAGCCTACATGCATTAGCATAAAAAAAACGAATGCCGCTATTCAGGGGCATTCGTTTTTTCGGTTAATGCATTGATAGCTCCCAGCAGATTGTCTATAAGCTGTTCATCTGGCTGCAGGCTTATTTGGTGCAATTGTTGCAGCTCATTGGCATATTCTGCATATATATCCAGATCGTCGATAGAGACAGGCTGTATTACATCGGTGGGAGTAAGATAAGATTGTAAAAGTTCAGCCATGGGCAATGATTTATGTTATACTTGTATAACGCTGCTCTGCCAATGCCTAGTATTTAGCTGGAGTATTTTTTTCTAAATACCTATTTGATAACAAAAACATCCTCATTGTCGCGCTTCTGAAAGTAAAGCTCGCGTGCATAGCGCTCCACTACTGCTGTGTCTTTGTTGAGTGCGTCCAGCTCGTTTTGCATACTGTCTGCAGCCTGATTCATAAATGCTATTTTGCTGTTTATTTCTTCTAGCTCCTGGCGTGCACTGCGCATAGTAAAGTAGGAGTACGGGCTGAAAAACAGCATCATTGCGATAAATACTGCTGTAGCTATCACATATTTATTGGCCAGAAGTTTTAATAACAGTTTCATATGCATCGGTAGGGATACTTGCAAAAGTCTTAAATTATTCCCGATTTATGCAAATATTTTATCAATATAGGGAAGAAGCTAAAAATAAACGTGTGCTTGAGCTAAATAATTAATACTTTTGCAGACAAATTAACTACTAAATAATAAATACAATATTTCTCATGTTGCAGGACTATACAGCCGCCAGTGAAAAAGAGACCAGAGCCGGATTTGGTGATGGTATCCATGCCCTAGCAAAAGAAAATGCCAATGTGGTAGCCCTTACTGCCGACCTTGCAGGCTCTCTAAAGCTCAATGCTTTCATGGCAGATTTCCCTGAGCGTTTTGTTCAGTGTGGTATCGCAGAGGCCAACATGATTGGGGTTGCGGCAGGCATGGCCACCGCCGGTAAGATTCCTTACACTACTACTTTTGCCAACTTCTCTACTTCCCGGGTGTATGACCAAATCAGACAATCTGTAGCGTATAGTGGCAAAAATGTAAAAATATGTGCTTCTCATGCCGGACTTACATTGGGTGAAGACGGTGCTACACATCAGGTGCTGGAAGATATAGGTATGATGAAAATGCTGCCTGGTATGACGGTAATCGTACCTTGTGATTATAACCAAACCAAAGCTGCTACTATTGCTATCAGCAAAATGAATGGTCCGGTGTATCTGCGTTTTGGAAGGGTTAAATGGCCCAACTTTACAGCAGAGGATGGTAGCGACTTCCAAATAGGTAAAGCACAAATCCTTAATGAAGGTAAAGATGTGACAATTGTGGCATGCGGTCATCTGGTATGGACAGCCATCGAAGCTGCAAAAGACTTAGAAGCTAAAGGTATTAGTGTAGAGCTTATTAACATGCACACCATCAAACCGCTGGACGAAGAGGCGCTATTGCGCTCCCTGAGCAAAACGGGATGTGTGGTTACTGCAGAGGAACACCAAATCAATGGTGGGCTGGGCGATAGCGTAGCTAATTTTGCTTCCAGAGCTTGTCCTGTACCTCACGAGTTTGTAGCTGTTAGCGATACGTTTGGCGAAAGCGGTAAGCCTGCAGAGCTGCTTGAAAAATATGGCCTTGGAAAAGCCAATATCATTGAGGCCGTAGAAAAAGTGCTGACACGCAAAAAATAAGGTAAAAATCATTTTTTTTTTTTGATACAAAGGCTGTCTTCGGGCAGCCTTCTTTTTTTGACAAGAATATATGTAGTATTTTGGAGCATTCAAGAGTAATGCCAGATATGTAAAACGGGCTGCTTGTAATGCTGTCTTTATCCCAGATTACGCATTAGGAATTTAAAAGAAAATTATTATGGCAAATAATCCACAAAATAGTGAAAAAAGCATAATAAATTATGGTTTTTGAGCTATTGAAGTGGATTAGAAGCAAGAATAATTTTATATAAAG
>DATGQB010000051.1:0-4740 GCA_035304405.1 Edaphocola sp. | reverse complement strand
TTGCTGATTATACGTCTTAAAGACTACCTTTGATGTACACATACAACATCATAGACGTAAATCTATGAGGAAAGGATGGCTTCGGTCGTCCTTTTTTTTCACATTTCCACATATAATAGAGGCTGCCCTTTTGAGACAGCCTCTTTTTTTGTTGCTGCCTACCTGTGAAGCGCGTGAGGGATAGCAGCGTAAAGCCCGCAGCGGCAGGGCGCAGTAAAAAGAGAGGGGAGTAGATTGTTTTAGGTCTAAAACGCTGCGTTTTGATAGTTGCGTGTGTCATGCGCCCGGCCGCGAGGACTTGGAGGGGATAGCCCGGCCCGCCGCCTTATGGAACAGCAAAACTTACAGGCAGGACAGCTGCTAACAGGAATATCTTTGATAGGGCTTCATTGTAGCATCGCGGCGGGACACGCCCTCTAAAATAAAAATTAAGAGAGCGAAACTTAAAGGTTGGCGTTCTTTTGCGTAATATGCTGTCCGCTGATTTTAATCTGGGATTAAGGTAGGTTGGCTATGCATTTACTATCCCGGTGAAGGAGCAAGATGAGGGTATATGTTATAAAATGCTTAACGCTACGCGGTTTACAGATCATCCAGGGTCACAATGCCATTTTGAAGCGCAAATTTGATGATTCCGGCTACGTTTTTGGCGCCAATTCGGCGCGCTATATTACTTCTATACTGCTCTACGGTTCGTTCCGATAGGTGTAGGTGGTTGCCAATTTCCTTGGTTGTCATCTGGCGACAAAGAAGCTTTATGAGCTCTAATTCCTTGCCAGAGAATTTGGTGTTTGCTATGATATGTTTGATGGCGAGTTCGTCTTCATTTGAGGAAAATCGCCTTACGATGTGGTTGCGTGCCTCTGCGCAGAAATATTCTCTGCCATTCATGAGTTTGTGTACGGCTTGAACAAACTCCTCATCGTCTTCTTTCTTTATAATATATCCATTTATGCCAGACTGCAACATTTTTACTATAGAGTCAGAAGAGTATGAAAAGGAGTAAGCAAGCACCCTAGTATTAGGGAGTTTATATTTTAGTTCTCGTACTAGCAAGTCGCCGGTTGTGTCGGGTAGCTTATAGTCGACAATCACCAAATCCGGAAAGTGTTGTAAGGCAGCGCTTAGTCCGGATGCACCGTCATGTGCCATATAGAATTCTTTGAAAAGCTCGCCGATGATGAGCTTAATTCCATTAGCAATCATTTTGTGGTCGTCTATCACCAACACTTTGTCGTATTGAGTAGCTACTGAGTTCATGTTGTTCCTTCTTTTATTACACAACTCGGCGCGACAATGAGTAGTGTACTTTGCCTGATGTAAGGTGCATCCTTAGCTTTAGTACCATTTGAAATGGCAATCGGCAGACTGGGATTTTTTTATTTATGCAGATAAGTAGCTCAAATATAATCGATTTCGGTAAATTTCCACAAATTTAAAATAATTTTTTATCTATAGGAGTTTGGCTACATGACCTATGTAATCGGAAAAACTAATGGGGAACATCAGGTCTCTGCAGGGCATTTCCGTTTGAGCAGCGCAGGTATACAAGTGAGGCATGCAGAACAAACTAGCGTCAAAAAAATAGCTTGGCATACCCCATCCTATCCGCCTATCTCAGCGGAACGACTATCTCAATACGATAACCATTAGGATATCTATTATCAGTTGTTAGTTCCGCATTAATAAGCCGCATACGCTCATTTATATTATTTATTCCTATTCCCTTTGACTGTAAACCCGGTGGCCAACCCATACCATTATCACTATAAATTATCTTCAGTCGGTTTTTTGTTTCCACTAGGAAGATGTAAATATGATTAAACTGAGCGTGCTTTATAGAATTGGTGATGCACTCTTGCAGAACTGCTCTGAGTTGTGTAAACTGATAATGACTGATGAAGCGCTTCCCATTCAGCCGTCCCTCGATAGTATAGTCAAATACATTAAGATTCTTCAATTTGGACAATGTATTATCCACCTCGCTGACGAGGCTGTTTAAGGAACACAGTTCATCCGATTTCAAATCATGAGAAAGACTCCGAATAACGGCCATGGTGTTGCCAATATGACTAGCAAGCTCATCTTTTGAATTTCTATCCGGCTCCTGTACATTTAATGATTTTGCAAGAGAATGAGCATACATGAGTGCCGGGCCCACCTCGTCATGGATATTACGGGCAAGGTTTATCTTAAATTCCCAAAACTTTCGCCTTTCCCGCTGTCTCAAATACACAAAGCTTCCAATCACCATTATTACTACTAATATCCCCGTCAGGGCAACCCATTTAATGAGCCTGTCTTGTCGACGATTCTTGCGTGCAGCCTCTTCCAACAGCAATTGTTGGTCTTCTACCTTAGTAAGTGTATACATCAGTTCATCAGCCTCCGAAAGTGCCAAACTGTTTATTGATTCGAGCACTTCCAGTGCCGACCGGAGCGAATCCACACTGGCTTTAAATAAACCTTGATTATATAAAAGGCGTGCCTGATATTTTTTTATCATATAAATGGTAGCTGAATGCGGGGGCGCGCTTTCCTGCAGCAGATTGATATAATAGCTTGCACTATCATTGTTGGCTGTCTCAAGGAAAAAGATAGCTTTCATATCAAGAATCGAAAAGTGCAAGTAGTTTCGCAAATATTCCGGCGTATGTTCATCAGTCCTTAAGCTATCAAGGCTATTTATATTCTGTAAAATATCACTAGCCTTACCTTGTTTCAATGCATGTTGATACTGAGCAAGTAGGCTACTATACTGAATACGTATGGTAAGTTCTTTGTCTTCAGGATATATTACAGCAACCGAGTCGGCTAATCTTTGGAACGTGCTTTTTAACTGTTCTTCTAACTCAATATCGCCGGCATCAATCGCGGCAGTACCAAACATACTCAAGACATCGCCAGCTCTCATTAAATCCATTCTATCCAAGTTCCTTATATTATCTGGAAGTCCATGAATAAAAACCTTACACTTTTTATAGAGTTCTTCAATTCTCTCCCAACGAAACTGACTGTGATGGTAGCTGATGATGTAAAATATCGAACTAACAGAGAAGCGATTATTATCATTACCCTCGAGCTCGTTTAGCTTCTCGGCAAAGTATAACATCTCTGCATTGCGTCCTTCCGCACGGGCTTGGCCGCATAGCAATGAATAATAGGCCTTTTGGTACTCCACTTGCGGATTTACTCCCCATGCAACCTCTCTATACAGAGTCAATAACTTTTGCATCTCATCTTTACTCATTGTCAGCGTTTTGGACTGAAAAAGCACCATGGTCTTATAAACAGAGTCCAAAAACTGTTTTTGGGAAATACGACCTTCAGTATAAGCCTTGTCAATCGACGAAACTGCCACTCTCGCTGAGTCTTTCAGATCAATTGCATAGCTGCATTTTGAAATAAACAAACCAAGCGATACCATTACTGCCCATACAATTTGAAATCTCCATACCTTTATTTTCATACACCTTCTTATTTATCTAATTATCTTCGAATCAACCCTGTGGCAAATGGGGGCACCCTCCCCTGCGAACCTTCTTTCAATAAAATTATTCATTCAGAAATTAGCCTCACCGCCTCTAAGTTCAACAAAAAAAGCCGGCAAAACTAGATAAAACTACCTAGTTCAGGAAATGAATATACATTTGTAGCACAATTATATGCATAATTTTCGAGTCCAACTATTATACTCAAAATGACGTACCCACCCTAATGTTTAGCTCTGCCGAGAATCACCCCGGCCAGCATCAGGCTGCAAACAATTAACCAGACGCTGTTTAAACATAATGATTAAGAAAATACATTCAGTAAGTATAACAGCATATTCAACAGGTTATTATAAATAAAAGGAGACCAGCGAAGATTACTGAAAGGATGCTAAATAGGTAAAAATAATTTTCGGATTGGTAGTCTTCATCATCTACAAAGGCGCTAAGAGCTTTAGTCCATCTTGCTCTAGTAGCCTTTAGCCTGCTACTTAATACTACTCCCGAAATATTCTCAGTGTAGTGACATTTAGGATGTCCTACGCCTTTAATCTATTGCTCCCTATATACCAATACGATGGGCGGCTCAAGCATTTACTATGCACTCAGGTTCATATTTCCCTTCTCCGCAACCTTCAACACAACATAACTCATCTCCGCACATTCTCCGATGGAGAGCTTTAAATCGGATAATATTCACTTCATCTATTTGCTGATTATCCCTTGGAGGCGCTGAGTGCAACAGGAAGCAACCTCGACAGCTTTAACCAATAACAACGCACAACTACATCTGTTAATATTGCAGGATTTGCAGTTACCAGATGATCATAAAATGGCACCACCTTTTCATGGTATTCATGCTTTAAAATGATAAAACAAGACTGTGCCAGTGGTCGATGAAGACCGTATAGCAATAAAAAAATCCCCTAGATACTGACCACTTGATGAGTGGGGTATCTAGGAGATTTTTTAAACTGTGAGCCAGAGTCTAAGGAAGACAAAATAGCGCTCATTATCCAATTAAGCGTAGTGAAAATGACAGCTAGCGTACTAGTTTCTCACTAATTTATACATTTCTCTTCCCCCGCCCGAATCAATAACATGTATAGTATATACTCCGGCGGCCAGGAGATGTAAATCAATTGTTTCTGTTGTACCGGTGGCAACCCTTTCGATATGCAGACGCCCCAGGGCATCATAAACTAACAGCTTTTCACCGCCTGACAGATTGCCAATAATCACATGCTCC
>DATGQB010000050.1:0-10660 GCA_035304405.1 Edaphocola sp. | reverse complement strand
CTTTATATAAAATTATTCTTGCTTCTAATCCACTTCAATAGCTCAAAAACCATAATTTATTATGCTTTTTTCACTATTTTGTGGATTATTTGCCATAATAATTTTCTTTTAAATTCCTAATGCGTAATCTGGGTTAAAAACGATTGGAGGCCTAAGTGACAGTATTTGTAGTAATAGGCGCCTCTTGCGCCTACCACTTTGAACAGCTTCAGGCAAAGCAGTAAGAGGATACGTATACACATCAAAACGCACCTCAATTGCTACGCTTTACTTGCCAGTTAATGGTCGCGGCAGCGGTGTGGGCGACAGTTAAAATACTGAATAAAAAAAGGAGGTAATGTATCGTGCATTACCCCCTTATGATGATTAATTCTACTTCTTACTTACTGAATAAAGCCCTTGCTTCGCAATAAAGGTTTGATATCGGCATTGCGGCCCGTAAACTCCTTATAAGCTTCATTCAAATCTTTGGTATTACCTACCGCAAGTATATATTTTCTAAAGCGGTCGCCATTTTCAAGTGTAAGACCACCGTTTTCCTTAAACCATTGATAAGCATCCTGATCCAGAATTTCTGCCCAGATATAGGCGTAATAGCCTGCAGAGTAGCCACCGCCCCAGATATGATTGAAGTATGGAGAATGGTAGCGTGGAGGCACTTCATTCACCAGCAAGCCAACCTCTTTAAGGGCTTTCTGTTCAAAACTTAAGGCATCGGTAATTTGGTTTTCATCGCTGATGGTATGCCACGCCATATCCAAAGCAGCCGCTGCGGCCAGCTCGGTAACGGCATAGCCTTGATTGAAGCCTGCGGCTTTATCCATCTTATCTAGCAATGCCTGAGGAATAGGCTGCTTGGTTTCATAATGCAAAGCATAATTGGCTAGAACTGAGGGTTCCAGTGCCCAATGCTCATTGATTTGCGATGGAAATTCAACAAAATCTCTTGGCACATTGGTACCGGAAAGCGATGCATATTTCTGCTGAGCCACCAGACCGTGAATAGTATGTCCAAACTCATGGAACATAGTTTCCACATCATCAAAACTAATCAGAGAAGGGCGGCCTTGAGCAGGTTTTTGATAGTTAAAAACATTTACAATGACCGGCTTTTGCTTCAGTACGGTTGACTGCTCCACAAAATTGCTCATCCATGCACCACCCAATTTGTTATCTCTCACATAAAAGTCGAGATAGTAAATAGCCAGCGAAGAGCCATCTTTGTCAAAAACCTCATACACCACTACATCTGGATGGTACACAGGAAGGTCGGTACGCTTTTGGAACTTAACACCGTACAGTTTTTCTGCGGCGTAGAAGACACCTTTTTCGAGGACGGTATTGAGCTCAAAATAAGGTTTAAGTTCGTTTTCGTCCAAGTCATATTTAGCCTTACGCAATTTTTCTGCATAGTAATTCCAGTCCCAAGGTTCCAATTTGAAGTTACCGCCTTCTTCGTCAATAAGTTTTTGCAGTTCGGCAGCTTCACGCTTGGCCATTGCTACCGCCGGCGCTGCTATTTGTCTGAGCATAGCTTTGGCGGCCTCCGGTGTTTTAGCCATTTGGTCTTGAAGTTTCCAGGCGGCATAGTTAGGCTTGCCAAGAAGACGGGCTTTTTGCAAGCGCAGTTTAGCCATTTGCTCTATAGTACTGCGCGTATCATTTTGATCACCTTTTTCGGCTCTGCTCCAACTAGCTTTAAAGAGTTTTTCTCTTGCTGCACGATTGCGCATATTTTGCAGGGCCGGCTGTTGCGTGGTATTCTGCAGCGCCAGCATATATTTACCTTTATGTCCGGCGGCCTCTGCATCGCTTTTTGCGGCGGCTATTGCCTCATCACTAAGCCCATCCAGCTCGCTCAGGTCATCAAATATTACAGATGCAGCTTTGGTAGCGGCAAGCAAACTGTTAGAAAACTTAGCATTCAGCGCTGCCTCTTCTTCATTTAGTTTTTTCAGCTGTTCTTTTTGCTCAGGGCTCAGATTGGCGCCTGCCATTTCAAACTTTTCAAAATAATACTCCACCAAGCGCTTGTCTTCAGCATCCTGAATATTATTCCTGTTTTCGTATACGGTTTTGATTTTTGCAAAAAGGGCATCATTCAGGTAGATGTTGTCACTATGTGCAGAAAACTTTGGTGCATATTCCTCTTCCAGCTTGGAAAGTTCATCACTCTTATTTGCAGAAGTAAAATTGTAAAACACCGACAAAGCGCGTTTTAAAATCTCACCGCTAAGCTCTAGTGGTAGCACCGTATTTTCGAAAGTGGGGACTTCTTTATTTTCTATAATCTTGGCTATTTCGCTGTTTTGAATAGCCATACCCGTATCGAAGGCTGGTTTGAAATGTTCGGTTTTGATTTTATCAAATTCCGGAGCCTGATACTGTAAGGGACTTGGTTTGAAAAATGGATTATTCACGTCTTTGTAATTAGCGGTATTAGATTGCTCGCCCGTGTTGGTACATGCTCCCAGCCCTGCCACAGCAGCCATAGAAGCCAAAATGTAATGTCCTTTCATTTTTGGGTGATTTTTTGCTTTTAGATGGTTACGAAATATTATGTTGCACCTGCCTGTTTAACCCAGATTACGCATTAGACTCTTTATATAAAATTATTCTTGCTTCTAATCCACTTCAATAGCTCAAAAACCATAATTTATTATGCTTTTTTCACTCTTTTGTGGATTATTTGCCATAATAATTTTCTTTTAAATTCCTAATGCGTAATCTGGGTTTAAGGCCCAAAACATGCAATATAAGCAATACATTCTATACGAAATACTAATTTCACAAATCCAGTAGATATGTTTTGTATTTTGAGAAAATGGCCTCCCGAGCTTTCTCACCTTTTGGAAAGATGCCGTAAACGGTGGAGCCCGTGCCACTCATAGCTGCATACACTGCGCCTTGAGCATACAATGCTTGCTTAATCTGCTCCAACTCCGGGAAATGAGGAAAAATCGTTCGTTCAAAATCATTCTGCACATAGTGCTTCCATTCTGTAATGGGCAGCTGTGGCAACTGGCGTAAATCAAAAGGTGCGGGCCGGGGTTTCATTTGCCCAAAAGCCATGGTAGTAGAAATGTGCAACTGAGGGCATACCAGCTGCAAGCTATAACCCTGCAGCGAAAGCGGCAAGTCAGTCAGCAGTTCGCCTCGACCCGTAGCAAAAGCCGCTTTGTTGCGAATAAAAATGGGGCAGTCACTACCAAGCTGCAAGGCGTATTGCTCCAATCGCTCATCAGAGATACCCAGCTCAAAAGTGGTATTGAGCAGCCTGAGCATAAAAGCGCCGTCTGCCGAACCGCCACCTAAACCGGCACCCATAGGTATTTGTTTGAGCAGATGTATGGCCAAACTGGGTATTCGATTAGGATACTCCTGCTGCAAAAGTTTATAGGCCCGCCATACCAGATTGTCGGTGCTTGCTCCCGGCACCTCACTACCATGAATGCTGAGCAGTGCTGATACAGCTGGTGTCAGCTCCAAAGCATCATATAGCGGTATGGGCAGGAATATAGTCTCTAGATTATGATAGCCATCATTACGCTTCTCCGTAACATATAGCCCCACATTTATTTTAGCATTCGGAAAGATGATCATGTAAACTGTATAATAAGTACAAATTTATACCTAAATTTGAGATTCCCTTTTTATTGAATTACAATATGGCATTTAGAGTATATACCCGCACGGGTGACAAAGGTACCACTGCACTCATCGGCGGTACCCGTGTGCCCAAAGACAGCCTACGCATTGAGGCTTACGGCACCGTTGATGAGCTCAACTCCTTTTTAGGTTTGGGTAGCGACCAGCTCACCGGCAGTGAGCAGGTCAAAGAATGGATTCTGGAAATTCAGGACCGCTTGTTTACCTTAGGTGCAAGCCTGGCCACTGACCCTCACAAAGCACCCAAACAGAAATTACCCGACCTGCATGATGAAGATATAAGCTGGCTGGAAGCACGCATAGATGAGATGGACGACCAGTTGCCACAGATGAAATCTTTCATTCTGCCTGGTGGCCATGTGGCCGCGAGTACATTTCATGTAGCACGTTGTGTATGCCGCAGAGCAGAACGCCTATGCGTACAACTGACTAATCAGGATGAGTTTGTGGCAGAAGTGGTACTCAGATACCTTAACCGCTTGTCGGACTTCCTTTTTGTTTTGGCCAGGTACATTGTGCATCAGCATGGGGGCAAAGAAATTCCCTGGCGACCACGCGTGTAGCCGCTTTACTATGCGAGTATAACCGAAGACTATATAGGCAATGGTTCTCAATACTTCAATTGGGGTATCTTTGCACTTTGTTTAGAAAAAATACTTTTCAACTGGGGCTGTATGTATCATATTTTAGTCGCGAATGAATGCGCTCCCCTGCTTTGGGGAATAAAATCTATATTGAAGACTGTCATGGGGCCATCCGGCTGTCAGGTAGAAGTAGTTACGAGCCGAAGCAAAATGTTTGCTCATATTAGCTCCGGCAAAACCTATGATTTGATTATCATGGACGCATTTATGGGCGGACCAATGAATTGCTCTACACTAGAACAGGTGCGACAGTTACAAGCCCAAACCAAGCTTATTGTCACCACCAAGGAAGATGATTTACTCGACTGTCGTATTGAAATAGACGGCACCCATACCCTTGCACTCTGGAACATGCGTACATCGGAAGATGAGATGTTTCGTACCATTCATGAATTTGTACGCTTGATGCAAAGAGAGCAAGAGTACTCAAGAGCGGAAGTTGAGCTGCATAATTGCGTGCAAAACCCATTTATCACGCTCTCAGACCGCGAAGCCGATGTAGCCCGCTTATTACTCAGAGGCTACGGCATTTTAGAGGTAGGCAATGAGTTAAGCATTACCTCGTCTACTGCAAGCACGTACAAAAGCAGAATTTTCAAAAAATTGAAAATCAACAACATACTGGCACTAAGCAAGCAAGCAGAGCTTTATGGCTTTATCGCGGAGCCCTTTACCGAGGAAATGCACTGATTTAATAATTCATCTTTTCATTCAAATTGTAGGCTGTCCTAATTGACAGCCTATTTTTATATCCAATTTCTTAAAGTTGCCCCCTCTTCCCGCATAGCATCTATGCTCCAATCACCAGCCATACTTCCACACTGTGTATCTTTTACACTTTCGGTCCATTTTAGTTAACGATTATTTAATACACAATTGAACTTTTGATAATCGCGATTTCACATTGTGATAATATGCCCCCGATAGCTTTGCCATCATAATATTCCATATGACAGAAAGGTATAATTCACGAATCTTATGACACAAATCACATACACTGTAAGGCTGCTCTCGCTAGGTGCTTGTATGGCATATCTGCTACAGCCAACTGAGCTCTGGGCACAACAGGCTGTTCTTTTAGGTAGCATAAGAGATACAGTATTGCAAGAACCAGCATTGATGAATATAGGCCTCGTGGCAAAGGACGCACTAAACTCCCAAACCGATGAGCATGGTGCTTTTCTCTTTGCGGCAATGCCACCCGGCCCATATACTTTATTATTGAGCGGAGAGGGCTATCCTGAGCAAAGAATTAAAGTTTTCCTCAATGCTAACGACACTACACGCCTCGACTTGAAAGTGGGTATACAGCTGAACGATGCGACGGGTGCCGTGGTAGTAGCAAGCAGACCACGACATACCACCGCATCTATATTACAGGACATGAAATCCGGCACAGCTATTCTTAGTGGCATTGCTGCAGAGCAAATCAAGCATTCTCAGGACAATAATGCTGCACAGGTGATGAGTCGTATACCGGGAGTGACGGTAGTAGGAGGGAGTTTCGTAATGGTCAGAGGAGTTCCGGAACGCTATAATCAGGTCTTGCTCAATAAGGCCATTGCGCCAAGCTCGGAAGTGGATAGGCGCACTTTCTCTTTTGATTTGATACCTAGTAACCTTTTAGAGCGGATGATGGTATATAAATCGGGTAATGCCGAACAGGTAGGCGACTTTGCCGGCGGCCTCACACAAGTGTATACCGCTATGGGCTCATCCTCAGATTACACTCAGGTTAATTTCAGCACAGGCTTCAGGCTGGGTACTACGTTTGAACCATATTATCAGTCACAAGGCTCTGCTACAGATTTTCTGGGCTTTGACAATGGATTACGCTCCCTGCCAGCTTCATTTCCTAAGTTTAACCTCAGGTCATTACCCAATCGCTCACCTGAAAGAATTGCTGCCGCCCACTTGCTTCCGAATAATTTCTCGATGACCAAAGGCATAGCATTGCCCGACATAGGCTCTGGTCTCACCTTATCCAGAAATATGAAATGGGGGGAAAAAAGGATACAAACGTTATCCTCAATAAATTATAGTCAGTCATTTAACAGTTATCGCAAGCGTTTCAATCGCTTTCTGGAGCAAGACCCGGTATCGGGTGCTGTAGAACCACGTTTCAGCTATTTGGACCAAAATTATGAAAAGGACAATCGGATAACGCTCATGAGCAACTGGAGCCTATGGCTGAATCCTCGCAATCGTATAAGCCTACGCAATCTCTTCAATCAGATTGGCGAAAACAGTACTATTCTCAGAGAAGGGCAAGATTTTATACAGTTTAGCGGTTATCAGCGTCGCAATTATCAATATCAGTACAGAAGCAGATCGATATACACTGCGCAATTGACTGGAGACCATGACCTCAGCAGAAATAGGGAACAAGCCCAGCTGGATTGGTTGCTAGCATTTCACTATATGGCAGAGCAGCTACCTGATTTAAGACGATTCCGCACTATAGCCACAGAGCCCGGAAGTAACCAGTATAGGATGATTCTACCCCCGAGTTCCAACCTCTACGATGCCGGCAGGTTTTATAGTAATCTTGCAGAAATTGGGATACAACAAGGGGTTAACTTAAACCTTAATCTCAGCACAGAGGGCTTTACAAAGACTGCGGCACAACTCAAAACCGGATATTTAGTGGATGCTCGTACGCGTAATTTCGCTACTCGTTACTTCAGTTACTTTTATCCCGGAAATGCCAGTTTAGAGCAGCAGCAGCGGCTCGAACGTCTCCCCTTAGAGCAGATTTTCAGTCATGAAAATATCAAGACAGATAATGGCTTCTCTTTAGAAGAAGGAACACGCATCAGTGATAATTACAGTGCCACTAATGTACTATCAGCAGCATATGCTGCTATCACTTTGCCCTTTTACCGATTCAATGTCAATACAGGCATAAGACTCGAATACAATGTACTGCGGCTGGATGCCCAGAGTGAAACAGGTATGCCGCTACGGATACACCGTCCGGTACTCAGCCCTTTACTCTATTTTACCGGTACCTATTTACAATCTGAACGTAATCAGCTTCGCTGGGCCTACTCCAGATCGGTAAACAGACCCGAGTTTCGAGAACTGGCTCCGTTTTTGTTTTACGATTATCAGTTTGATGCCGAACGCTATGGCAACCCTGACTTAAAAACGGCTATTATCGATAACCTGGACCTAAGGTATGAGTTTTATCCCCGCAGCGGCGAATTATTGAGCTTGGGAGCCTTTTACAAGCACTTCCGCAATCCTATAGAGAGTCTCATATTGATTCGTTCAGAATCACCCGCCTTTTCTTTTCAAAACGCTGAGCGTGCCATGGTGAGCGGCTTGGAGTTGGAATGGCGCAAATCATTCAACGGAATGGGCTGGGGCACAATCATGGACAAAATGAGTATTAACCTCAATGCATCGTATATGCTGTCTGAAGTTGATTATGGGAAAAATGCCTCAAAAGGACAGGAGCAACATAGAGCATTGCAAGGTCAGTCGCCCTACGTTGTCAATGCGATGATGCAATACGCCCACACCAAACGAAGCTTTAATGCCACACTTGCCTATAATCTCTTCGGCCCTAGAATCTTTTCTGTAAGCAGTACCCTATTCCCCTCTATTTACGAAATGCCCCGACATGCATTGGATTTCAGTCTGAGTAAGGCTTTCGGCCAGCAGTGGACTATCAAACTTGGTATTCAGGACATCTTGCAGGCACCTTACAGATTCTATCAGGATACAGACAGAAACGGCAGCATAGACTTAAAGGGTGGCTCAGATTTAGAGATTTTCCGTCATCGGAAAGGAGCCTTAATCAACATGAGTATTAATTATAAGTTCTAAAAACATCTAAAATTAAAAAAACATGAAAAAGCAATTGTTAAGCATCGGACTAGCGGCTACAGCAGCCCTTGTGGTGAGTTCTTGTAAAAAAACAGAATCTATTAACCCTGAACCACAAGGAGATTATGTAGTACTTTCCGGAAATCTGGGAACCCAAACCTTGAGTGCGGATAAAAAGTATCTCCTGCAGGGGCAGGTATTCGTGCCAGAAGGACACACTTTAACCATCGAACCCGGCACTGTAATCTTTGGGGAGAAAAGAACCAAGGGTACTCTGATTATCACCCCGGGTGCCAAAATTATTGCCAATGGCAATCCTCAGCAACCCATTGTTTTCACGTCCAATCAAGCCCCGGGAGACAGAGACAGAGGAGACTGGGGAGGACTTGTGATTCTTGGAAAAGCTCCAGTAAATATTCCAAACCCTTCGATAGAAGGCATTGAGCCTGCAGTGTATTACGGAGGCGATGATGAGAATGATAACAGTGGCTCCCTGCAGTACGTGAGAGTTGAGTTTGCAGGTATTGAGCTAAGTCCGAATAATGAAACCAACGGCATTACATTTGGCGGAGTAGGCAGGGGTACAAACATCGATCATGTAATGGTATCTTATGGCGGTGATGATGGCATAGAGTGGTTTGGTGGCACAGTGAACGCAAAGCATTTGGTAGTATTTGCCACTTGGGATGACTGTTTTGACATAGACAATGGTTATTCTGGGAATCTTCAGTTTGGTCTCAGTGTCCGTTATCCCAGTTTTGCAGACCAGTCTGAGTCCAATGCCTTTGAATGGGACACCAATGGGAACAACGAATTTACCGAGCAACCTACACGTGCTATTGTTTCCAACTTTACTGTGATTGGCCCTTCAATCGACGGCAACAGCATTTCAGGAAACTTCAAATATGGTTTAGATTTGAGAAGACGAGTGGCAGCCAGCTTATTTAATTCTGTAGTGGTGGGCTTCCCTAATGCTGTGAGAATGAATCAAAATACTGTATTTCCGAATTATCAAACCGGCGAGGCACAAATTGCCAACAATATATTCTATGCGAAGAACACCGCTACCGTCTCAGGCAATACTGATGTAAGCGCCGCAGATATTCTTAGCTATTTAGAAGACAACGACAACCTGATACAGGCAGGTGCCGCTTATCAATCGGCGAGCGAGTACACCCTTTTGGGCCTAAATCCTATATGGTTTTTCGGCACTAATTTGAATACGGCATATCCTGCTCATCCTAGTTTTATACTGTCCGGCGGGCTGGCGAGCACCGGTGCTTCCTTCGATTATCAGGCCTTTAATAAACCGGGAGCTGCCGCCTTCTTCGACAAGACAGTCAACTTCAGAGGAGCCTTTGGTGCACATGACTGGACACAAGGCTGGACTAATTTCAACCCAATAAATACCCAATATTAGCATAATATTAAGGAATGATTGAGTATGTTCCCGTAATTTGGAACTGATTAGCAATAATCAAACAATAAATAAATATGATTAGCAATAGAAAATATAGTACCTGGTTGGGAATTTCACTGATATGCTTTACACTAGTATATTCCTCTTGCAGCGTAGAGCGCAGGATGAGTCCAGATACCTATCTCAGCGCAGGAGGGCAGGAGGCTTTTAAATATAGTGTGGCAAGATATCTGTACAGACTGCCCGAAGGTGCCGACCATCAAACCAAGTTTGACCGCCAATATGATGATTACTATTGGGATAAGGCAGCGCAAAGCTCCCTGGATTACTATTCCATAGGCAAAAAAGACACCATCTATTTTCAGGTAAGTAAGGCGGCCCCCTCCTTGCAAGGCAAGCGAGTAGCTACAGGTGGTAAAATGCTCAGAGGTGATGATGGGCATATAATTTATTACGAAGAGCTATATCGCAGCTGGAAGATGGATAGTGCCGAGCTGGCCACTAAGAGTAAACTCCTCTTTCAAAAAATGCGGCAGGGAGAGGACCTGAGCCCTTATTATCCCAATGGCACTATTCAAGAGGAATACATTCAGTTTCCCGATGCTCATTCCTATTACGATGTACAGCAGAGACAATGGAGAAAAAAATTTTAGAAAAAAATTCCAAAAAGATTTGTCTGTTTAAAAAACGCGTCCTACCTTTGCATTCCATTACGGGAACGGCTCCGTAGCTCAACTGAATAGAGCATCTGACTACGGATCAGAAGGTTTCAGGTTTGAATCCTGACGGGGTCACAAAAACAAGTCTTGAAAAGCAGCGTTTTACGCTGCTTTTCTTGTTTTATGCGGGTTTCAACATTTTCTCATTTGCCCTAATTTGCCCGTATTTTTGTAGCAAATCTGTAGCAATGCTAGCGCGGTTTGCTTTTTTGTGGCAAACATACCTAAATCGATTAGCATACATCCCCTCCGTAACTTTAGTTACATTTGTGCTCAGCAAAATCGCTCAAATTTGTTCGACATATATAATTGTTGAAAATTGATAGGAAGTATTTAATTTTAGGTATGAAATATATTATCTCAACACTGTTAGT
>DATGQB010000049.1:0-10163 GCA_035304405.1 Edaphocola sp. | reverse complement strand
CAACGTTGACCTGCAGTACCTACTGCACCAAAGATGGCGCCGATAACGGTCATGTTAAGGTCTGCATTCTCGGTTACGATGATTGCATTGTTGCCTCCCAATTCTAGTAATGAACGACCCAGGCGCTCTGCTACTTTACCGGCCACTGCTTTACCCATTCTTGTAGATCCGGTAGCAGATACCAATGGGATTCTGGTATCGGCACTCATGAGTTCGCCAATACTTCTATCTCCAATCACCAATCCGCTGATACCTTCTGGCAAGTTGTTGTTTTTCAACACTTGACCTATTATTTTCTGACATGCAATAGCGGTTAACGGAGTTTTCTCAGAAGGCTTCCATACGCAGGTATCACCGCATACCCAAGCAAGAGCAGTGTTCCAGCTCCATACGGCTACCGGGAAGTTGAAGGCAGAAATAATGCCTACGATTCCTAAAGGATGATATTGCTCCATCATTCTGTGGCCCGGACGCTCACTAGCGATGGTAAGGCCATACAGCTGACGAGACAAACCTACAGCAAAGTCGCAAATGTCTATCATCTCTTGCACCTCACCCAAACCTTCTTGAAGGCTTTTTCCCATTTCATAGGAAACTAATGCGCCTAAACTCTCTTTTTTCTCTCTTAGTAATGCTCCGAATTGGCGTACGATTTCACCGCGCTTAGGAGCCGGCACTAAACGCCATTCTTTAAATGCAGCAGCAGCTTGTGCTACCACTTTTTCATAATCTTCAGGGCTAGACTGTTTTACGGTAGCAATCAGGGCGCCGTCAACCGGAGAATAGGATGGCAGCTCTGCGCCACGACTTGTTATCCATTCGCTTCCTGTTGAGGTACCTTCGTTAATTGCTTCGATACCTAATTCTGCTAAGATTTTTTTGATATCCATGATTTAAATATTGTCTTTTGAGCGATTGGCAAATATAGTTCAAATTTATTTAGAGATTCTTTTTGAGAAAATAGAAAATAAACTGCTATAGAATGCTTACAACGCCGCCCAAGCAAGAGGAACAGGCATACACAGCCATTATGGTAGCAAGTGCTTAAAAATTGTATCATGGTTGTCAAAATTGTAGCCATGCGCCAGGATGAATACCCTATTCTCAGCCCTAAAGAAGAAAGTGCCGCTAGGCGATTAATAATACGGTAGGCATGTCAGCATCTCCTTGCCTCTATTGATGTATGTAGAATGGCTCGTATAAGTCAAAAGCGGCATCCCTAAGGATTGCCGCTTTCGTGTCAAAAGAAAAATATTATTTTTTTAACGTACCAATGTCACGTTGCCGGTTTTCTTGAATGCCTTACCTTCTATGGTAGTAGCTTCAATTTTGTAAATATATACGCCCATTGGTTGTGGTACGCCATTCAGATAACCATCCCATCCTTGTTCAATATTTTGGGTTTCAAATACTTTCTGACCCCAGCGGTTGTAAATCTCGAAAGATTCCAGTCTGGCAATACCACGCATCTCGGCTTTGAACTGTGTTTGGTTCGGATTAAAGGCGTTTGGCATATCCATTACCGTTTCTTTTACCCAAACATCTATAGAGTCTGTAGCCTCACAACCATGTTCGGTACGAGCAGTTACAAAGTAACGGGTATCAACGGTAGCGGTCAGTTTAGGATTAGCAATTTCGGTATTGCTCAAGCCTGCATCCGGGAACCATTTGAAGAAGCTGGCATTAGTCAGTGGGGTAAATTGATATACTTCGCCTTGATAGATGTTTACGAAATCAGGCAACTCCATGGTAGCACCAGGGTGTACGGTAATCATCACGGTTTGCGTATCGGTACAACCTTTCTCACTGGTTCCAATAAGGGTGTAAAGGGTGCTTGTATGCGGTGTTGCTTTCGGACTAGAGCTATATGCATCGTCAAGGTAAGTCGAAGGACTCCACTCATAGGTATGTGCACCGGAAGCGATGATGTGTACTGTCTCGGTAGGACAAATACCGGTATCGGTTATCGGCACTTGCAAGAAATCGCCAGGGTTTACGATAACGTCTATGGTATCTTTTAAAGAACATGAAATACCATCTTCAGTGTTGGTAACAGTCAGGATGTAGGTTCTTGATGCATCTGCAGCGAACCAAACATTGGGCTGGTTAGTCGCACTGAGGTTGGTGCCCGGAGACCAGTTATACGTATAACCAGGATTATAAGGTAAAGTGTTGGACTCCAAAGGTACAGAGTCATACTGACAGGCAATAATAGAGTCAAGCATATCTATTCTTTCCGGTCGTTGGATGACATGGAGATTCGTTCGCACCAAACTATCACAACCGGTGACGGTGTGAAACAAACTATCGTAGGTGCCGGCAGTGCTTATATAATGGTCGTACCAGAAGAAGGAGTCTCCGGAACAGATATATTCATCAATTACTGTTTCAAAAACAGGGTTTACTACTACATCTATCTCTTCTATACATGTATCATACTCATTGTTGGCAAGGTGCGCAATGGCATAAACCTGATAGTGATAGTTTCCGGGAGCCAGGTTGGCAATTACTGGTTCTTTGTCAGTAGAGGTAAAACCATTGGTACCTTCCCAAATGTAGGAATAGGTATATTCAGGTTCGTTGGTATTGTCCACAAATAGTCTCATGGTATCACCGGCACATATCGGGCTATTGCTGCTTAGGGTCACACCACAAGTGATGATGGAACAGTCAGTAGTCGCAGTACCCGCGGTTTGGGAAAACTGGAATGTACCGGGCTGATTACTAAAGTTGGTCAGCAGCAATACATAATATTGTCCGGTAAGTGCCGCAGGTGGGGTAGTAGCACATCCTACACCGGCACCTACACCACCGGGCAGACCAATACCCACAGTTTCGGTACTGGCAGCAGAGTAGCTACTCTGGATAGCTGGGGTGCCGGCATTAATCATGACACAGGCCTCAGCCAAAGAGTTGAAAGGCCCCCACATGGCAAAATCCACGTCCAGACCATTCATGGCGGCATTATATTGGTTTACGGTAATTTGAAGAGTGCCTGGATTGGCAATTTTCATATAATACCAAATAGGGTTAGGTTGCGACGCCAAACATTGATATCCCAGGCCTCCCGGTGCCGGTGTGGCATTGGTAGAGTTGGGAAATACATAGGTGGTACCTGTACAGAAAGGAATAGCATCGGCACAGGAGGCTCCGGTAGGTGTGGGTTGCGCAAAACTCCTGTTCGGACTAAGCAACATCACCGCTGTCGCTACCAAAGCGCCCAAACAGTTGAGCAAAAACTTAGTAGGATTACTAATTCGGTTCATCTTTAGTATCTTTCTTGACATAGACATGAGTGAATTAAGGGTGTATAACGATAAGGTAATTGGAATTATTGACACGGTAAGTAGTACTTACTCCTGGAGTGAAGTTAAAGAAGTACTTTAAAGGGTTGAAATTATTAGGGTCAAAATTGTTTTCGTCTCTTTGCATATTGGGGTTACACTTATTTCTCAACTGTACATTCGAAAGCAAAGGGTAATTTTCGTTGGCAGCAATAGGCTCGGTTTTGATTTCTACTCTCGCCAATAATTCTGCCGCTACACTTACATGTCCTGGCGTCATATATTGCGGACAACCTTGTTCTGCCTCCTCTGTAAACTCCTGTGCACGCGCCGCAAGCTGGGTGTTATTGAATTGCTGTGCTTGAGCGGATGCTATTCCCATTCCGATTATGGCACATAGCGTAAAATAAACTCGTTTCATTAGCTATTTATTTTGAATGCGTTAAGACTTTTTACGTCAAATCTTTGTTACGGTAAATATAGACGGGCTAAAAATACCGAAAGTTGGCGAATTTGGTAATAATTTTTTGATTTACTTTGTCCCAAAGCAAGATTATTATGTTGACAGCTATCACAAATATTAAGGCCCTGCTGCAAACTCGTCCGCAATCGGTGGATAGGGTCGCCGGCAGGGATATGGACCATCTACCTCATCTGGAAAATGCTTATCTGATTATAGAAAATGGTCGAATTCACTCTTTTGGCACCATGGATGCACTCCCGGATTTACAGTATGATGAGCGTATTGATGCCACCGGCCGCTTAGTGCTACCCTCGTGGATTGACTCTCATACCCATCTGGTATTTGCTGCCAGCCGTGAACAGGAGTTTGTAGATCGTATCAAAGGCCTCAGCTATGCAGAAATAGCTGCAAGGGGTGGGGGTATCCTCAACTCGGCTGCCAGACTCAGAGCTACCAGCGAGGAAGAGCTGTTTGCACTGGCTTGTGAAAGATTGGAAAAATTGGTAGCCCTTGGAACTGGCGCTTTTGAAATAAAAAGTGGCTACGGGCTCTCTACAGATGCTGAGCTGAAAATGTTGCGGGTTATCCGTCGCCTCAAGGAGCAATATCCGCATGTTCCTATCAAATCCAGCTTCCTGGCTGCACATGCTTATCCTCTGGAGTTTCGCGACAATCATCAGGGTTATATCAATCTAATTATCAATGAAATGCTCCCTCAAGTAGCCGCAGAGGGTCTAGCAGACTATATGGATGTTTTCTGTGAGGTGGGCTTTTTCTCTGTAGCGGACACAGAGGCATTGCTGCTGGCAGGCTTGCAGTATGGGCTCAAGCCAAAGATTCATGCCAATCAGTTGCATCGCTCAGGCGGTGTTCAAGTAGGGGTAAAGCATGGTGCCATTAGTGTAGACCATCTGGAAAGTATGGGTGAAGAAGAGCTCGAATGCTTGCTCAACAGTAATACTATCCCTACTTTGCTTCCGGGTGCGGCCTTCTTCCTTGGCATGCATTATCAGCCTGCACGTATGATGATTGATGCCGGACTGCCAGTTTGCCTGGCCTCCGATTACAACCCGGGTTCATGCCCTTCCGGTAATATGAATACATTGCTTACCATCGCTTGCACCCAACTGAAAATGACGCCTGAAGAAGCTATAAATGCGCAGACAATAAATGCCGCAGCGGCATTAGAGCTGGAACAGGAGATGGGCAGTATCACCGTCGGCAAAAAGGCAAGTATTATCATCACCAAACCAGTTCCTTCTGTAGCTTACCTGCCTTATGCTTTTGGAGAGAACCTTATAGAGAGGGTTATTGTATAACTGGCGTTAATTATTGAAGATAAATTCGGTAAAGATTGATATGCAGACAGTTCTATTGAACAATGGAGTAGCCATGCCTCAATTGGGCTTGGGGGTATGGCAGGCCGGCAACGGACAAGACCTAGATAGGGCAGTGAAAACTGCTTTAGAAACGGGATACCGGCTTTTTGACACGGCTTCTTTTTATCAGAATGAAGATGGGGTGGGCAAGGCCATCGCAGAGAGCGGTATCGACCGGAGCTCGGTCTTTATCACCACCAAGGTTTGGAATGACGAGCAGGGCTATCAGGAGACCAAAACAGCCATCCAAAGAAGTATGGATGCACTAAGAACAGATTATATAGACCTCTATCTAATACACTGGCCCGTTCGTGATAAGTATAAAGATACCTGGCGTGCCATGGAGGAATGCTATCAAAAAGGTTGGCTACGTGCCATAGGGCTCAGCAATTTTTTGCAGCATCATATAGAAGATTTGCTACCTCATTGCAGTATCAAGCCTATGGTCAATCAGTTGGAGCATCATCCATTGTTGGTGCAGAAAGACCTGCAACTGTTTTGTCAGCAAAATCAAATACAGTTTGAGGCATGGCGCCCGCTTATGGGGGGCTCCCTACTTTCAGAGCTAGAACTGCTGCAAGAGCTGGCACAGAAATACCAGAAGACGCCCGCGCAAATACTGCTCAGGTGGAACATTCAAAATAATATCGTTACTATTCCTAAGAGTATTACGCCGCAGCGCATCAGAGACAATTTTAATATCTGGGATTTTGCGCTCGAGGAGGCAGATATGCTCGCTATCGATGCTCTAGATCAGGGCCGCCGTTTGGGCCCTGACCCGGATACATTTGTATAATTATTTTTTGGCCTTCTGGCTCACATATTCATCCACCGTACCGAATATAAATTCCGGAAACAGGGAGGAAAACTTTTCTTTGACAAATCCTCCCAGCAGTGGCCTTGGCGCTGCCTGCTGCAATCTTGCAGTGTCTAGCGCTTCCAGTTTGTATTGAGCTTCTGGATAATAGCGCAATATCCTCATGGCTAGCTCTACGCGGTTCATATAGTCGGTGCCCCCTATATGGAAGAGGCCCGCATGGCCGTTTTGCAGCAGCAGTAGCATGGCCCTTGCTATATCCCAGGCATTGGTAGGCGATGCATATTGGTCATAAGGCAGTCGCAGACTCAGTGCCTGACCGGCTTCGCACTGACTGATAATTCTGGCAATGAAATTTTTGCCCCTGGCTTCATCACCATACACATTAGTGACGCGGAGCACCAGACTGTCTGCCAAATTATTTAGCACCAGTTGCTCCGCCTCCAGTTTGTGCCGGCCATAAACACTCAGCGGCTGCACGGCTGCCGTTTCACGATAGGGGCCGTTCTTGCCATCAAACACATAATCTGTGGATATATATACCATTCTGGCAGAGCAGGCCTTAGCCAGCGCTACCACCGCCTGTGTGCTTTTTACCGTCTTTTCATAACTCTCCTCAGGATGTTCTTCGCAGTAGTCCACATGCGTCAGTGCTCCGCAATGCACAATTACATCTGGCGAAAACGCCTGAACATCAAAGTTTTGCTCATCCTGTGCATTCAAAGTGTTATAATATACGGTATCCGCTGTGGGATAGCTAAAGTGCGTTCCTATTACTTCATGACCCTGCTCCGAAAAATGTTTTTGGCAATTGCTGCCCACCAATCCCGAAGCGCCTATTATTAGCATTTTCATGCCACAAAGTAAATCAAAAAGCAGCAGCCATCAAACCCATGCGAAAAATTTACGCTCCTTGGGATTGTTCAGGTAGAAAATCTTTTTATTTGCTTTTTGCAGCCTGCCTCTATGCTGCAGCCAGGCTCTAAGTGCTTGCATAGCGCAGCATGAATTGCCTCTATTGGGGCCGTCGGGTGTCGGGTGAACTGCGTTTGCAACCTTCGCTTATAGCAACAGTTAATTGCTATAAAACTCGCTAATACTGCAAGTCTGTGCAGCGCAGAGTGTTGGGCCTGCTGTGGCAGTCCCTCAAGCCCCACAACATTTTTAGTAGATGAATGTCTATTGTAGCGGTACTATTATTTCAGCGCTAGGCGAAGGACATTTTTTTTTTGATTTTTATCAAGATGATTTAGAAAGAATCTGCAACTAAGACCAGCAGATTGTTGACATTTGAATATTTTTTAAATTATGGGGAAAGTAATCTATATAAGTATTATTGTAATGAGCGAATAACTGTTAGGGGCGGGACTTTCAACAACACCCGGAGCCTTTAGCAATATGAATATTCAGGAGGTAATAGTGCCGGGGCAGGGATTTTTATTGGGGTATGTGGCAGTTTTCTTTTTCACAGTCATCCAAGAGGTCAGATAGTTGAAGGCTCAGGGAGTGGTCAAGGAACAACCGTCGTGGACGCTAAGACTATTTAAGAATGGCGGCAAGCTCCCTCAAAAGACGATGTTGAAGTAGCTTCAGGAAACGGGAATGTTTGCTATCGGGGGATAGAACAGTCTATATATATAATCGGAAAGGTGTTGTGTCTACTATCAAAGTACACCGTTTTGTTACAACCAAAAAATCGAACAATGCGGATTAGAATCAACTTAATCTTTAGCTTCATACTATCTATTACATTCTGTTACAGGCAGTCGGCTAACCAGTTGAATGATTTGCTTATTAAGAGCATAGAAAAATATTTGGCAGAGAAACGAATAGAGCAAGCTGTTTTTTTAAAGAGAATGTTCCTTCAGATTTTCCGTTTTTAAATAAAGTCGTTGACAACTGTAAAGTTTGCTTTTGGGATAAGAGCATGTATCCTAAATCTGAACTGAAGCAAGGGATAAAATCTCTGAGATTGCTCCCCTCTGTTCTACAAAACAATAATTTGTCGATTACAATAGCAAGTGCATTTGTTACTCGAAAGGGTAATAATATTATAATAAGTAGCGGTGATTATACTACTTATGAATATAGGTATTCTTGTAGAACCAAGTAATGGGAGTTATTGGATATTAAGGAGTCTGGAATATAAAACCCAAAACGCCAAGCGTACAGCCTAGCGTTTTTTACCTTACATTATTAAGCACTCTCTCAAGTGCATCTTTTAATTTTTTCCTTTGCTACCAACGAAGCTTCAAAGGAGCTGCCAAGCCTCGCATCTTTAGTCTGCTAGCCATGCATGGAGGCCATACACTGCAAAGCGCTTTGTTCCGATAACTAAGCCTGAAATATTTCATCTATAAAAAACGAGCGCATCATCCGTAAGGATAAGCGCTCGTAGTTATTAATTAAAGTCTAGTTCTTATTTTACATAACCCAGAATCTTGAGCATGCTCAGTGGTGTTTGCTCCTTGGCATACAACCAGTCTTCCATTTCTCCGTTTTTCTTAATATCCACAATAACGTGTTTTGGAGAAGGTATCATACAGTGTTTTATGCCGCCATAGCCTGATAACTGGTCCTGGTAGGCACCGGTATGGAAAAAGCCAATGTACAAAGGCTCTTTGCGTTCAGCGGTTACATTGTCCAGTTTCGGTAAAAATACTGCATTGATATGCTCTTCTGAGGTATAAAAGTCATGACCATCACAGGTGAGTCCGCCCAAGTGCACCTCCTGATATTCGTTTTCCCATTGGTTGATAGGCAGCATCAAGAATTTTTCGCCAATACCCCAGGTATCGGGTAGAGTAGTGATGAATGAGCTATCTATCATATACCATATCTCACGGTCGTTTTGCTTTTTCTCACCCAGCACACTATATATCACGGCGCCGGCTTCACCAACCGTAAAGGAGCCAAACTCGGTAAAGATATGGGGCATATCTACCTTGTTTTTCTTACATACTTTCTTAATGGTAGACACAATTTCATTGGCCATGTACTGATAATCGTAGTCGAAGCCCAGACTGTGTTTTATCGGAAATCCACCACCAATATTGATGCTGTCGAGTTCCGGACAAATTTTCTTCAGTTGGCAGTAAAGATTTATCACTTTGCTCAGTGAGCTCCAGTAATAGATATCATCTTTGATACCTTTGTTCATGAAGAAATGGAGCATCTTAAGCTGAAACTTTTCATTGCCTTTGATTTTATCTACATAAAATTCCAGAATATCTTCCTTGCGGATACCTAGTCGGGAAGTATAAAAATCAAAAGTGGGTTCCTCCTCTGCTGCAATGCGTATGCCCAGCTTTACAGGATTTTTTCCACGTATAAGCTTTTGATAATCTTCAATCTCTTCTTTATTGTCCAATACCGGAATCACATTGGTCCATCCTTCATTGATAAGTTTGGAGATGGCTCGGGTATATTGTCTGGTTTTATAACCATTACAAACAATAAATCTGTCTTTGTCTAGCTTTTTCTTGGCATGTAATGCCTTGATGATATCCATATCGTATGCAGAAGAAGTTTCTACATGAATATCATGCTTGAGCGCTTCTTCCATAATGAAGGAAAAATGCGAACTCTTGGTGCAATAACAATAGTGGTACCGACCCGTGTATCTATGGCGCTTGATAGCACTATTGAAATAGTCCTTGGCTTTGTTGATTTGTGAGCCAATTTTGGGTAGGTAGGTGAGCTTAAATGGCGTACCATACTTGTCAATTAACTTCTTGATATCGACACCATTAAACTGTAGATAATTGTCTTGTACATCAAAGCCCTCTTGCGGAAAGTCAAAGGTTTGATCTACAAGACCACGATATGTATTATTCATTTACCAGACAAAAAAGTGTTATGACAAAAAATGCTGATTAAATTTAACTGCAAACGTACAAATTATTAAGTACAATTCCCCATTAATTAATGCAAATTAACAGGATTCGCGTAGCCAAGAAGTATCGGACTTTCCCGCACCGCATGCCGAATCTGCCGGCTCGCCGCTCAGCATGCCGGCACAGATACTAGCCCGGGCTTCAAAATGTATTCAAAGAGATAAGGCCTCAGCCAGATGACCTGCATAATCCCAGATTACGCATTAGGAATTTAAAAGAAAATTATTATGGCAAATAATCCACAAAATAGTGAAAAAAGCATAATAAATTATGGTTTTTGAGCTATTGAAGTGGATTAGAAGCAAGAATAATTTTATATAAAGA
>DATGQB010000048.1:0-6467 GCA_035304405.1 Edaphocola sp. | reverse complement strand
TGGTCAGCTTAAAGGTACTACAACACGCTACCGGCCTAATTTGCAGATTTATACCGCCGATGGGGATGCAGCCCTTAATGGCGTTTTGGATGTGAGCAAAACAGGTAAGGAATCCTATGATTTATTTGTACGCACCAATGGTCTGAATCTGGGTAAAATACTCAGGATGGAAGACCAGTTGGGTAGGGTAAGCATGAATGGTCTTGTCAAAGGTGTGGGTTTTGACCCAAAAACTATGGATGCTCAGCTGGATGCAACCGTTGCAGAAGCATTCCTGAATGGCTATAATTACCGTGATTTTACTGCTAATGGTTATATGAAAGGCAAAATGGGCGAACTGGAGTTGAAATCCAGAGACCCTAATGCATTTATGACCATGAAGACCTATATCGATATGCAGCAGCAGTATCCAGCGCTGACCTCAGTGCTGAATGTGGAATACATCAACTTAAAGGAACTTAAATTACTTGAGGACGATGTAGTGTTTACGGGCGATGTGGAGATGGACGTACCCGTGCTGAATGTGGATTATCCGGTGGCGGATGTGGTGGTCTCTAATCCTTTCCTTACGGTAAATGGTACTACCTATGTCTTAGATAGTATCTATCTTTTCTCTCGTCCAGAGGGCAATAATCAGGATATAGAACTATCCCTTGGTAATATAGTAAAAGCCAAACTCAGCGGTCATGTGCCGGTAACCAAGATGGGAGATGTATTGCTGGCCCATGTGAATAAATATTATCGCATCAATGACCAAAGGTATGAGCAACCACTTGAGTTCGATATGAATTTGAATGGTACCATTACTTATCATCGCCTTTTCCGTCAGATGCTGCCAGACCTCAAACCTTTTGAGCCTATTACCTTTTCTGCTCTGGCCGACCCGAGAAGTCTGAATGTGGGTCTTTCCGCCCCCGGTATTCGTTACGGTGATATGCGTTTCGATACATTAGGTTTTTCGGCAGTGGAGCTGGATAGCTCTTTGGTGTATGCTTTGACCCTAAATAAATTTACCCAAGGTAATATTGCCTTTTATAATTCGGCACTGTACGGACAGGTTCAGGACAACGCCTTGAGCTCCTACTTAAGTCTGACCGATGCGGCAGGAGATGAACAATTTTCATTAGGCGCTACTGCGCGGCAGGATTCCACTGGCAATACTGTGGTGAGTATGGCTCCCGGTTTGAAACTGAATAAAGTGCCTTGGAGCGTAGACCCGGATAATAGAATTGTTTTGGGCTCACAAGGGATATTTTTTGACAATTTGGTAATGACCGGTGATAATCAGTCCATTTCGGTGCATAGTCCCGAGGCTGTTCCCAATAGTCCATTTAATATACTGATAAAGAATTTCAGATTGGCCAATCTGACTTCTATGATAAGTCAAGACACTTTGCTTGCCGATGGTATTTTGAATGTGAATGGTAATATCGATTTGAGTCAGGATTATGCACGTATTAAGGCTCATACATTTATAGACAGTCTATCGGTGATGGGGGCCTTGATGGGAAGGCTGGGCGGTTCCATTGAGAGTGTTTCTGCAAGTTCTTACAAGGCTAATATTGGTCTGAACGGAGCAGGCAACCAGCTGGATATAGATGGATATTATCATACAGAAGCAAAAAATGGCAACGAGTTGGATTTGACCGCCAATGTGGGTTCGCTGGCTATGACTACCATTGAGGGTTTGAGTTTTGGTGCGCTGAAAAAGAGTGAAGGAACCCTTTGGGGTAATTTGAGCATAAATGGAACCCTGAGCAATCCATTAATCGACGGGCAGCTGACTGCCAAAGATGTACAAACCACCCTTAGCGCCTTCAATACGTTTATGCGCATAGTGGATGAGCAGCTGGTATTTGTACCTAATACGGGAATACGTTTTTCTAATTTCAAAATCGAAGACCGATTCAAACGTCAGGCCACTTTGAATGGTGATTTGCTTACCAAAAACTTTACAGAATTTGCGTTAAAACTGAGATTCAATGCCTCGCGCTGGGAGGTGATGAATTCTACCAATAGAGATAATGAGTCTATTTACGGAAGAATGCTGGTGTCGGCCAACCTCGGACTTACCGGCGAACTAACCGCTCCGGAAATAGACGGTAATCTCACAATTCATGATAGTACCGACTTCAACTATGCATTTATTGATAATCCCGAACTTGTGTCCAACGAAGGTATTGTGGAGTTTTATGATAGCAAAGTGATACAGAACCTGGCAGAGTATGATATGCAAATGGAACGGGCGCAATATTTATTGTCGCGTAGCTCCTCACTAAATGTGAATGTGGATATTGAAAAGGATGCGAAATTTACCGTGCTGATAGACCCTGAGACCGGAGATAAGCTGAGTGTAAACGGATCCGCCTTCCTGAATGCCAATCTTGGCCCGGATGGCAGTATGGCACTGGCCGGTACCTATGAGCTTGATGGGGGCTATTATGATTTGAATATCGAGGTCATTAAAAAGCAATTTAAAATCCAGAAAGGAAGTATCATACAGCTAGCCGGCGACCCACTGGATGCGGAGGCCAATATTACCGCTGTATACGAGGCCCAGGCTGCTCCTTTGGATTTGTTACAAAATCAGCTTACCGACAATGAAGTAGCGAATATGTATCGCCAGCGTATGCCATTCCAAGTGTTGCTGAAGATGAGCGGGCCGGTGATGAAACCCAATATCAGCTTTGATATCCAAGTGGCCGAAGGCGGCATGAAGATTGTAGGCGAAGAAGTGCAAAGGGCTGTAGATATGAAATTGAACGAGATGCGCAATAACCCTTCCGAAATGAATAAGCAAGTGGTAGCGGTGTTGGCATTAGGTAGATTTATATCAGAAGATCCTTTCAACTCCAGTAGCGGCTACGGAGTAGAATATGCGGTACGGCAGAGTGCAAGTAGGTTTTTAAGCGAACAGCTTAACCGTATGGCAGGAAAGCTTGTTGCAGGTATCGAACTCGATTTGGGATTGAATACTGTCGAGGATTATTCTACCGGTAGCAAAATCAATCGTACCGATTTGAATGTTACAGCTTCTAAGAGATTATTTAACGACAGAGTAAAAGTAACCGTAGGTAATGATTTCCAGTTGGAAGGACAAGTAGCCAACCAGAATCCGAGCTATTTGCCTGGCAATATCTCTACCGACTATATGATTACATCCGATGGTAAATACGTAGTGAGAGGTTATAGAAAAACGGAATTGCAGAATATTGTTCGTGGCTATATCATTGAGACGGGTATGAGTTTCCGATTGGGCCTGGAATATAACCGTTTCCGGCAGCTGCTAATGGGGCAGAAGCGCTATAGAGAATATATGCTGCGTAAGCGAAGAGAGCAAAACGAACAGCAGGAGCAGCGCCCCGGAGAGGTAAAAGTAGGTATGCTTAGTGAACAAAATCGCAAGCGGATTTCTGAAAACGTTCAAACAGAGGAGTAGCTTTGAAGATAACTTTTATTATTCGTAACATATTTTTGCTCCTTGCGCTGGCAAGCTGGGCTTCTTGTGTTTCTTACAAAAAGCGATTGCCTGAAGGCGAAACATTGTATGTAGGAAGCAAGCTTAAAATCACTGACAGTGCATTAGAAGAGCGCAAGTTTTTACAAGAAGAGCTTGAGGAAGCCTTGAGACCAAAGCCCAATAAGAAAATATTTGGTGTGCGTTTCAAGCTGGGTGTGTATAATACATTCACCAGCAGAGACTCCGCAAGAAACGAAAGAGGCTTCAGAAAATATGTAAGAGAACGTATAGGAGAGCCACCAGTTTTGGGCAGAGATTTTAATCTCAACCGCAATGAGCAGATTCTGCTCAACAAACTGCATAATAATGGCTATTTCAGTCCTACAATCAGCTCTACACGTATCGATGATTCGGTGAGGCGCACCACCAAAGCTGAGTTTGAGTTACAGGCCGGTAGGCGAAAATATTTTAGAAATGTCGAATTTCTTAAAGAGGACAGCAGTCTTATAGCGCAGGAGATACGTAATGTTGCCGATAAAAGTTTGATTAAGCAGGGCAATCCGTACTTTTTGGAGGCTATTACAGCCGAGCGGGAGCGTATAGATGCTTACTTGAAAAATAAGGGGTACTATTACTTCTCGCCGGATTTTATCATTGCCAGGGTGGACACCGGTGCCAATGCAGACTCATTGGATGTTCATTTTACCCTGAAGTACGAGGTAATGCAGCCCAAAGTCTTTGAAGTGTATCACATTAAAGATGTTATCATCAACTCCAATTATGTAGTGCGCTCGGGGCAGAATACCCAGCCTAGACGGGGAGGAGACTCTGCCGGTAATAATTTTCGAATGCCGAGTAGAGATACTGTAGACTATGAGCTTTTCAAACTGGTGAGGCGGCAGAGAGAAAATTTTAAACCTTCACTGTTTAAAACCGCTATTCATTTTAGATCTGGAGATTTATACTCCCGCAGTGTACAAAATTTGTCGCTCAACAGATTGGTGAGTTTGAATGCTTTTAAATTTATCAAAAATGATATGATTGAAGATTACGACAGTACAGGTATGCCCTTGATTACTGCCGTATATCTACTCACTCCTCATGTGCCTAAGGTAATCAATCTGGAAACGTCCGTCTTTTCTCAGAACGATAGTAGGGTAGGTTCTCGTTTATCGCTAGGTTGGAAGCATAGAAATATCTTTAGAGGAGCAGAGCAGCTAGAGCTGAAATGGACAGGCGGCTTTGAAATGCAATACGGAGGAGAGCAACGCGTGCCCAATCTGTACCAAACAGGATTTGAGGCCAATCTGCAGGTGCCTCGATTGCTTTTCTTACAGGCTTTGGGTATAAGCGCCAACAGCAACTATATACCAAGGTCCAGCATTAAAGCCAGTTACAATTTTTATCTGAGTGAGACAGCGTACCGGCTTAATACTTTCAATCTGGCATTTGGATATATCTGGAAGGAAGCGGCTAACAAAGACCACAAACTCTTTCCAATCAATATCACTTATGTGCGTACCGATACACTTGGTGAAATTCGGGATTACAATATTTCTAATATACTTTTTAACGGGATTATCATAGGTCCTACCTATCAATTTACCTACAATAGTCGCCTTGGGGGCAGAAGCGATTTGAACTTCTTTTTTGATGGTTTGGCCGATTTGTCAGGAAATATTTTGGGATTATCTCAGGGTGCTAGCCTGGATGAGGCGCCTAAGAAGTTTTTTGGTTCTGCATATGCCCAGTATGTAAAACTGCAAACCGATTTTCGAATTTATAAAAACATTGGCAGAGGCTCTCTGTGGGCCAATAGGCTCGTCATGGGTGGTGGCTATGCTTATGGCAACTCTTACAATATGCCTAATGTGAAGCAGTTTTTTGCGGGCGGAGCCAGTAGTTTACGTGGCTTTCAATCCAGAAGGGTAGGGCCGGGTGCTTATCATGATGATACGATGGTGAACAGTCTGCGCTTTTTGGAGCTGCTCGGCGATATTAAACTCGAGGCCAATAGTGAATTGCGTTTTCCATTATATAGCAGCTGGTTGAAAGGAGCTGTATTTGCCGATGCCGGTAATATTTGGCTTTGGCGTCCTAGTGCGTCCATGCCAGGTGCAGAGTTTACCAAAGATTTTTATAAATATATTGCCGTGAGCGGCGGAATAGGTCTGCGTTTTGATTTTTCCATTGTAGTACTCCGTACAGACTTCGGTATGCCATTACGTAAGCCATGGTATGCAGATGGGCAGCGCTGGGTATTTAACCAGATAGATTTTGGCTCCGCTTCATGGCGTCGGGAAAATCTTGTTTTTAACTTGGCTATTGGTTATCCGTTCTAAGCCCCGGTTGGTTGATGCATAAATTGCGTGGCCTAAAGACAGGGACATGCTTCCCAGCTAGCAGAGCTGTTTGTGTGAGCTGTTTTTAGCTTACAAAGAGAGACTAGCAAGCTGGCCGCTAACTCCCAAATATACTCAATAATATTATATGCTATATGTATTGTGGTGAAACGTTTATATATTGAACTACCGTAACTGAATATTACTGTAATATGTAGTTCTCAGGAGTTGCGCTGTTTGTATTGTCTCGTGGCGTTTGTGCTTATTTCTGAAAAAGCCTACATGTTAAACTAAATAGGTAAAAATGCCTAAGCAGTATCGAAACAAAAAAGCAGTACGACTTGCCAGTGCGCACTGCTAAAACCCTAAATTACTTCAAGCGAGAAATCCATAATATAAGAACGCAGCTACCTGTGCTTCCGTGCAACAGCGCTTTATCTCAATGATTTTGTTTTTCTTTAAAGGAATCGATGATGACGAAGTCATTCATCTCTAGCCCTCCGGGCAAGACGAAAGCTTAGTTATTATGTGCAGCATTTCTAGTCCGCACACTCATTGTATTTTAAAATATTTGTCATTGTGTCAAGTTCAATTGAATATGTTGTAAGACCGTCCTGTCTGCTAAAACGATAACCTTTCTCTGATTTACACCAAATAGCTTTCTC
>DATGQB010000047.1:0-3233 GCA_035304405.1 Edaphocola sp. | reverse complement strand
CTTTATATAAAATTATTCTTGCTTCTAATCCACTTCAATAGCTCAAAAACCATAATTTATTATGCTTTTTTCACTATTTTGTGGATTATTTGCCATAATAATTTTCTTTTAAATTCCTAATGCGTAATCTGGGTTAAAAACTAAGGGCTATCCTCATCGGAATAGCCCTTAGTAAAATTTAACGTGTTCAAAACCTATGAAAGATTATTATAAGCCTAGGATAGCTCGAGAAATCACCAGTTTCTGAATTTCTGTAGTACCCTCGCCAATAGTACAAAGTTTTGCGTCACGATAGAATTTCTCTACAGGGAAATCTTTTGTATAGCCGTAGCCACCAAAGATTTGCACAGCATCGGTAGCCACCTGCACACAAATTTCAGATGCGTACATTTTGGCCATAGCAGATTCTTTAGTCATGCGCTCACCTCTGTTTTTAAGGTCGGCAGCTTGATAAATAAGCATTTCAGCAGCCTCAATTTTAGTGGCCATTTCAGCCAATTTGAATGAGATAGCCTGGAAGTTGGCAATAGGCTGATCGAATTGATGACGCTCTTTTGAATACTTCACTGCAGCTTCAAAAGCGCCCTTCGCAATACCCAAAGACAGCGCCGCAATAGAGATACGGCCACCGTCCAGTACCTTCATAGCTTGTTTGAAACCTTCACCTATCTCGCCAATGCGTTGAGCATCAGATATGCGGCAATTATCAAAGATTAACTCTGCCGTTTCGGAAGCACGCATACCCAATTTATTTTCCTTTTTGCCGGCACTGAAACCTGGAGTGCCTCTTTCTACGATAAATGCAGTAACATTATTCTTGGTTCTTGGCTCACCTGTGCGGGCCAGCACCACAGCCACATCGCCGCTGATACCATGCGTAATCCAGTTTTTGGTACCATTAATTATCCAGTCATCACCATCACGCGTAGCCACGCAGCGCATATTGCCTGCATCAGAACCGGTGTTGGCTTCAGTAAGCCCCCAAGCTCCAATCCACTCGCCGGTAGCCAGCTTAGGTAAATATTTTGCTTTTTGCTCTTCGTTACCGAAGTAAAGAATATGACCCGTACACAATGAGTTATGCGCAGCAGTAGAAAGACCAATTGAACTACAAACTTTAGCGATTTCTGAAACCACTGTTACATATTCAAAATAGCTGAGTTCGGAGCCTCCGTATTTTTGAGGAACCAATACGCCCATCAATCCCAGCTCACCCATCTTTCTGAACAACTCTACAGGAAAGTATTGCGCCTCATCCCATTCCATCATCTTGGGACGAATTTCTTTATTGGCAAAATCCCTTACCATTTCAGCGATTTGCTGCTGGGTTTCTGTGTACTTAAAATCCATATAAAATCAATGTTTAATTAATTGTTTACGCTCAAATAAGGCACAAGTTTACGATAAATTTCTTCATTAATCAAAGGAACTTGACGAAATTCTTCAATATGCTTAAATCCTCCGATTTCATTTCTAAAGGCAACAATATGTTTAGCCATTTTGCGTATGTAAGGGTGCTTATACAACTCCTCTTCTGTAGCTGTATTCACATTTATCTTTCTAGGCTCCCCTTCGACACTGAGAAAAGGCGTGATTATTTCATACAGACTGTCTGACATGCCATACACTTCTTTCAGCTGCTCTATTTTATAAAAACCACCTAAAATATCTCTGTACTTTACTATACGATTGGCATAAGCCGGTCCGATGCCGCGCAGCTGCATGAGTTGCTCCACACTTGCAGCATTCAACGAAATAGGTGATGCTGGAGCTTTGGATTTGGGGGTAAAGCTTTCTCCGCCATTTTTATAGCCCTCTGAAGCGGCAAAAGATTTTTTATCCGCACTAGCAGCTGACTTAATCTGAATATAAGGCGCCAGCCTATGATAATCCTGCTCAGATAAAGTATAAATCTTGGCAAAATCTTCGCGCTTATAAAACTTGCCCCCTTTATTTCTGTAATTGATAATTGTCCTGGCTACCCGAGCATGGAGTCCCAGTTTAATAAAATCCTGCTCGGTGGCCGTATTGGGATCAAAAACAAAAAGTTGCGGCGAGACTTGCTCATGAGGACTCGTAAAAGCATCAGTAGATGAATTCGGCTCCGGCAGTGAACGCTCCGCCAAGGGGGCCGTCTGTGATTTAGGATGCTCTCCCCAACTAATCAACTGCTGCTCCGGCTCAACGGGAGCATGATTAAAAAATGGCAGTAAACGCCAGCAAGCTACTACAAAGACTATAAGCATAAGTAACACTGCTATTCCCCATACCTGGCGTTGACTAAGGATGAAATTAGAATCATTCTTTTTCATACTTGAGGCAGTTTACCTACCAAATATAATAAGAAATCCTAATAATGTTTAAATTTTGTTAAGTTTTTTATGTTTTCAAATTGAAGCAATTCCGAACTGTCTATTGCTCAGCCACAAATGGGGTATTCATTTTTTCATCATCTAGCTCTCCTTCCCAGCGGGCAATCACCGCACTCGCCAGACAGTTGCCCGTAACATTCACAGAGGTGCGCGCCATATCCATTAGCTCATCAATACCCAAAATAGCCATGATAGGGAGCATAGGGAGGTCAAAGGAAGCAGCAACACCCATTAATATTACAAGTGATGCCCTTGGCACGCCCGCAACACCTTTACTGGTGAGCATAAGCATGAGCCCAATAAGTAACTGCTCACCTATGGAAAGGTCTTTACCGGCTACCTGTGCCACAAAAATGCTGGCCAGAGATAAATATAGCGTGGTGCCGTCTAAATTAAAAGTGTAACCAGTAGGTAATACAAAAGACACAATCTTACGCGGCACCCCAATCTTTTCCATATTCTCCATAGCTAAAGGCAAGGCAGACTCCGAACTCGTAGTGGCGAATGCAATGGATACCGGTTCGGAAATAGCACGTATAAAATTGCGTATGTTGATGCGACAAATAAGCGCAATGGGCAACAAGACCCCGAGCACAAAAACAATTAACGTTACATAAAGCGTGCCCAGCAGTTTCGCCAGAGATACCAGCATATCTGTACCCATATGTGCGGTCGTATAAGCAATAGCCCCACCTACACCAAAGGGTGCAAAACGCATTATAATATTGGTGAATTTAAACATGATTTCGGCTAGACTCTCTGTAAAACGCAACAAAGGCTCCTTTTTCTCGATAGATAAATACGCCATAGCCACACCAAAAATGATGCTAAACACAACGATGGGTAATACATCTCCATGAT
>DATGQB010000046.1:0-6906 GCA_035304405.1 Edaphocola sp. | reverse complement strand
CGACAACTCTTTGCGAATGCGACTCAAGGAAGTATCTGTTACACCGAGATAAGAAGCAATGTATTTCAGTGGAGCCAGCTGCAGGACCTCTGGACGCCGCTCCAGCAGCTGCATATATCGCTTCGCAGCCGGCAGGGTAATAATCTCTGTAGCGCGCATTTTATGCCGGTATAACTCCAGTGCCATCCAAGCGCGCCCCCACTCTCTAATGGCGGGCGATTGGTGAAAAAGATTCTGAAACTGCTCAAAATCTATCTGCCATAATACACAATCAGTAACGCATTGAATATAATCTTCAGTAGGCACCCGTTGAAAGATGGAAGCCACCTCTATGACAACATCGCCTGGACCGGCAAAACCTGTAGTAATTTCATTCCCTTCATAATCGTAAAGGTAGCTCCGCACCAGCCCTTGCTCTGCTATAAAATATTCATTGGCAATATCACCTTTCTGCAGAAGCATAGCACCTTTGGGATATTCTATTCTTTTATGCACCGCAAACAGGTCTTGCAAATCAGCCTCCGTCAACAATGGGTGCTGATACGCAGCCCTAAGCAATTGATTTTCCATTTTTCCAAAATCTTATTATAATGACCAGGAGATATTAGTCCACAAATTTTTCAATTATAAATCTCGGCCTTCGTTTGACCTCTTTATAGATTTTTGCAACATATTCCCCCAGCAATCCTATACACAAGAGCTGAATGCCCCCCAGAAAATAAATCGGCAACACGGTTGAGGCCCAACCTACAGTAGTCTCCAGAAAGAAATAAGAATACAAAGCATATGCCGACAACAACATACTGATAATGAACACCACAAATCCGCAGAAAGTAACGAATCGAAGCGGCTGAATGCTGAGGCTGCTGATTCCGTTCCAGGCCAAGGACAACATCTTTTTGAGGTTATATTTGCTCTCTCCTGCAAATCGCTTATCCCGCTTGTAATATACCGTATCCGACTTAAACCCAATCATAGGAACCATACCCCGGAGATAAATATTGCTTTCTTCAAAAGAGCGAAATACCTCCAGCGCCCGCTGACTCATCAGCCTAAAGTCGGCATGGTTATACACAGATTCTACTCCCATTACAGAAAGCAAACGGTAAAAAAACTTTGCTGAATTACGTTTAAAAAAAGTATCAGTACCCCTGTCGTCACGCACGCCATATACGATTTCGTTTCCTGCTTTATATTTGCTCACCATCTGAGGTATGGCATTGAGGTCATCTTGCAAGTCTGCATCGATAGAGATAACAATATCTGTATCATTTGCTTGATGTAAGCCACCCAGCAAAGCATGTTGGTGCCCAAAATTGCGCGACAATTTCAACCCCTTGAAGCATGTGCTTGACTGAGCCAAGCGCTCTATTTGCAGCCATGTGTCATCCCTACTGCCATCATCCACGAAAAGTACATAACTCGCAGTACTAATCATTTGACGGGTCTGCATATCTGTTAGCAAGACCTGCATACGAGCAGCTGTTTCCTGCAGCACTTCCGACTCATTATAGCAAGGAATAACAATGGCTAAGCTGGGCTCACTGTTAGATATTGATGAAAGTTCCACTCGTATAAATTACTTTAAATTCCAACCAAAGGTCCTAAGATGTTTATACCTCTGCCCTCCTGTATGCTCCAAAAGCTGTATCGGCATTAGAAATCAACAATGCCGGCACCTTCACGTATCAAGGTGATATCGTCATCTACCAGACTCACCACTGTGGACTGTTGCGTATTACCTATACCGCCATCGATTACCATATCCACGAGATGTCCAAACTGCTCGTGTATGAGCTCAGGATCGGTATAATATTCAACATAATCCTCCTGAGGTAATGAAGTACTCATAATGGGATTGCCCAATGCTGCGGCGATGGCCTGACTGATTTTATGATCCGGCACACGAATACCAACTGTGTCTTTTTTAGACTTCAGCAATTTAGGCACCACCTTAGTAGCGTTCAATATGAAGGTATAAGGACCAGGAATATGAGCTTTCAAAAACCTGAAGGTTGGATTGCTTATATTGGCCGCATATACATTCAGTTCGCTTAAATCCTTACAAATAAATGAAAATTGGGCTTTGGCGGGAGCAATATTTTTGATTTTACAGATGCGCTCAATAGCATGCTGATTATTGATATCACAACCAATACCGTAAATGGTATCGGTAGGATAAATAATCACTCCTCCTTTACGCAAGACTTCAGCTATTTGCTTCAAAACGCGCTCCTGTGGATTTTCCGGATGTAAATGCACTAACATAACTGCTCCTCTTTTAACTCCTTCGATTTACTACAAACGTCAAATTTAGTCATTTTTCCACTCCATTACAAAATCATTCATATAAAATCCTTCCCCTATATCAATATCTTCTTCCTTCACGATGACAAAACCCTGTCTTTCGTAAAAATATCGTGCTTTATTGGCTCTATTTACATTCAAAAACACCCCGAGCTGTTCGGCAGCCATAGCGGCTTCTTTCACCAGACCTATCAAAGCAACACCTGCACCCCCGCCCTGCTTCTGGGGCAGCACGTAAAGCTTATGCAGTTTGGTCCATCCGGCGCGCACATCATGCTGATACTCACAAAAACCAATAGGCTCATCATTCTTATAATAAATATAGAACCTAGAGCCGGCACTCATTCGCTCCGCCAAATGCGATTGCGCATAAAAGCGATGCAGCATATAATGGAGTTGCTGCTCTGATAATATTTCGCCATAGGTATCCGGCCAAACCTTCCAGGCCAGCTCTGCGATGATATCTAATTGCCTCAGCGATGCCGGCATTATTTTTTGTTGCATAATATTTCCATTTTATCTCAAAATTTGCTCAATTTTATTGTTGAAAAACCGTTTGGCTAAACTCGGTATGCTCAAATGCAAAAAAAGCATAGTTCGGGACAATATTTTATTTTTAATCGAGTTATTAATTTTGTAACATCGCAGCTGTTTAAATCCATATTTTGAAAAAAAGCAGATTTATATATTTATTACTGGCTGTGCTTAGCCTAATCCTCTTCAGTCGCATGCCGGGGCAAAATATGCCACAGCACTGGGATTATTACGCATATGCTGTAAGTGACAGCCATGCATCAAGCGCACTACCAGGCTTGGCAGAGCAAGACACTATAAAATCCGGTCAGCAGTCCACTCGCAGTCCCCTGAAACCGGGCAGCCCCGAATATGTGGACAGTATGAAAGCAGCGCGCAAGGCCTATGTAGATAGCATGAAAGCCGCTCAGCTTGCTTTTCAGGATTCGCTAAGTAGAGAGCGCAAGCGCGTATCTGATAGTATCAGAGCCTACAACGACAGCCTGAAAGCGGCCATGGAAGTGCAGCGAATAGAAAGACAGCGTATCAATGACAGCATTAAGGCTGTGCAACAAGCTAGAAGAGACAGTCTTGCTGCCGCCAAAGCCTATAGAGAAAGTAAAGCTTACAAGGATAGTGTTGCCCTGGCTAAGCAAGCAGTAACTGATAGTTTGGCACAGGTGCGTCAAGCCCGGGCCGACTCTCTGGCCAAAGCGAGAGTCCGTATGCAGGACAGCCTCCGTGAAGTACGCATCCGTACTCAGGACAGTATTGCAAGAGTGCGCAAAGCTGCGCAAGACAGCATGATGGCGGCACGAAAAGCCTATAACGACAGCCTGCAGCAAGTCCTAGCAGAGCAGAAAGCACGCAACCAGGCTTTAAGAGATAGTATGACTCTAGCCCGCCAGGCTCGGCTAGATAGTCTGAATAAAGCTAAAGAGGCCAGAGAGGCTGCAGCAAAAAAGAATATCAAAGACCGAGAAAAAGAAAAAATAGCCAAGGAACGCCAAAAGGAGGCAGATGCGCGCGCTGCCTATACCAACGAAAGCATGCGCAAAAAGCCATGGTCTTTTACACGTAGGGCATACCATAATACCACCACTCGATTTAATTACCACTTTAATGCGGGCGAACGCTTAAAGCAGATTGAAGAAAATATGCTAAAGAACAGTAGCAATCAATACGATTCCTTGCTGCCGCTCTTCCCCTTCGACCCTCTAAGTGATTCTACCAAATATGCTTCCGACCTAGATTCTCTTATACGAAAGGCTAGTGTGGGTATTCATATACATGACCCCAGAAGTCGATGGCAGGATGATTTGTATCTGATTGTGGGCAAGGCATATTATTATAAAGGCGACTTTAGCAACGCTGCTGCAGCATTTAAATATATAGTGGGCACAGCCGAGCAAGACAAAAAAGAAAAAGCCAAAAACAAAGACAAACGTGCAGAAAAAGCCCTGGGAGAACTCCCCGACGAACTGCGCAAGGGCTGGTTTGCTCATAATACTGCAAAAAATGATGCTATCTTCTGGCTGGCCAAAACACTGGCGCAGGATGGCGAGACAAGCCTGGCTCACACCATTCTGAATATGGTGCGCAGTAGTAAGTTTTACACTCATGAAATAGATGGCAAATGGGCCGAGGCTCAATCATTCGTAGCCCTGAAAGATAACAATCTGATTGCCGCAGCGGAATATTTAAGACCTGTATACGAAGACCATTCTAATCCCAAATGGTTGCGTCAGAGGGCGGCATTTTTGAGGGGACAGCTGCTCCAACAGCAAGAAAATTATTCCGGTTCAGACTCTGCTTTTGACAAAGTAATTGCGCTCAACCCAGAGCTAGATATGGACTTTTATGCGCGAATGCATAAGGTAAACAATAGCATTAACAATGGCTTGTCCAACGCTGCAACATTGGTCAATAGTCTGCAAAAAATGAGCAAGGAGCAGAAATATCAGCCACACCGAGATAAAATACACTTTGCCCTCGGGAAGGTATTTGAAGCGCAAGACAATACTACAGAAGCTATAGCCCAGTTCAAAACCAGCGCAGCTCTGGACATCAATGGTAGTCCACAAAAAGGCCTATCCTATGCTCATCTGGGCAATTTGTATTACAAGCAAAATAATTATGGTGCTGCCAAGCAGGCCTACGACAGTGCACTGGCATTTCTGACCCCTGCTCAGCAGCCCTATTTGAGCATAGCGCAGCAACGGGCCGGCGCTCTGGATTATATAGCGGGGCCGGGAGCTACTGTACGCTATACCGATAGTATCCTCAAGCTGGCTGCACTATCTGAAAAAGACCAGGAAGCCATAGCACGAAAGTTTATAAAGGAAGAAGAAAAGCGTTTGATAGATAGCTTCTACGCAGCCAAGAATGCTGCAAACGCTGCCAACAGCAGCTTACCGGCACCTACCACATTGGCACCCAAAGGCCAGACTTGGTACTTTACCAATCCGGCTACAGTGCAGCAAGGAGTGGCCGCATTTAAGCAAAAATGGGGCGATATACCTCTTAAGGACAACTGGAATAGGAGCAATCAAGGTATCCCTTCTGCCGCTCATGGCTCTGAAAGTGCTGCAGAAAACCTAAGCGAGGAAGAACGTATTCTGGCGGGCATCCCTTCACTGGAAACACTACTGGCTCAAATTCCAAAAGGTAAAGCACAAACAGACAGCGCGCATAAGGTATTGGAAAAAGCCTTGTATGAATTGGGCATTGGATATTACAAGCATATGGAAGATATCCCCGAGGCATTAAAAACCTTTGATCAGCTGGATGGCCAATATCCTAATACGCGCTATGCTGCAGAAATACTCTATTATAGATATCTGATAGCGCTGCAGCAAAACGATAAAGCCGCAGCTGAACAATACTTGAGCCTGCTCCAAACAAAGCATGCTCAGAGCGAATGGGCAGAGAGAATACGCCAAAGTGAGATGGCCGCACAAGACCAAAAGTCAACAGAAGATGTGCTACCAATTGCAGCACACTACGATATGGCCTACGAGGCATTGATAAACAGAGACTACAACCGGGCATATCAGGATGCGGCCGCGGCACCAAATCTGTATCCTAAGGAGTACCGCAATTATGAACAGAAATACCAACTGGTACAGTATGCTGCCATGATTGGCAATGGGGCCCATAAAGAGGCAGACAGCCTACTGAGCTTGTTCATAGGCCGTAACCCACAGCATGAGACCGTAGAATGGGCAAATGCCTTGCAACAATATGTACAAAAGCTAATGACGCAAAACCAAGCGTCACAGCCAGCAACGACGGCTACGACTGCGCAGCAGTCCATCCAGACCATAAAGGATACCAGCCTGCGCTACACCTATGCGCCGCAAAATTTACATTATGTGATTTTGAGCCATAGTGCAAGTGCCAAAGATATCAGTAGTATGCGGGATGTACTGAGAAATTATAATCAAACCAAAAGCAATCGCAAAAGACTGGAAGTTAACCTCAGCCCTATCAGCTCCCAGCGCAGTGCCATAGTGGTTCAAGAGTTTAGAAACGCCCAAGCTGCAAAAGGATATGTAGAAGAAATCAAACAGTTCCCATCTCTGTTTCAGAACGTAGGTAGCCAGAGCGATGTGGAAATTTTAATCATCTCGAACGATAACATATTAAAGCTGTATACCGATCAGGATTGGGAAGCTTACAAACAATTTTTTGAGGCAAATTATTAGAAGAAAATTTGGAAATTTTAAAAACCCTTTTTAACTTTGCAATCCCAATACGGGAAAAATCAAATTTCATTCTTCCTTAGCTCAGTTGGTTAGAGCACCTGACTGTTAATCAGGGGGTCGCTGGTTCAAGTCCAGCAGGGAGAGCAAAAATCAAAGAGATTGCGATACTTCGCAGTCTCTTTTTCTTTCTATCTAATGCAAAAACATTGGTGGGCTCCTCCCATCATGCCAGTGGATACAATTTAACCCAGATTACGCATTAGGAATTTAAAAGAAAATTATTATGGCAAATAATCCACAAAATAGTGAAAAAAGCATAATAAATTATGGTTTTTGAGCTATTGAAGTGGATTAGAAGCAAGAATAATTTTATATAAAG
>DATGQB010000045.1:0-6559 GCA_035304405.1 Edaphocola sp. | reverse complement strand
CTCTTTATATAAAATTATTCTTGCTTCTAATCCACTTCAATAGCTCAAAAACCATAATTTATTATGCTTTTTTCACTATTTTGTGGATTATTTGCCATAATAATTTTCTTTTAAATTCCTAATGCGTAATCTGGGATTAACTGTTAAGAGTACGGTAATAGTTTCCCCTGGGTTGCCATTCATGAGATAAGTGCATTCTTTTTTGAACGCAGAAAAAAAATAACCCGATAATGATTGCATTACCGGGTTAAATCTTTTGAACGATTGTTGACAATCGCTACAAAGCTTATGCTTCTTGTCTTGAGGAGTGAAGGAAATTATAGTTCAATTTTCCCTGCAAGAATTTGCTGACGATAAGCTGCTTTGAGCTTCTTTTCTCTTCTAAGCACAGATGGCTTTGTGAAGTGCTGACGTTTGCGCAATTGAAGCAAAGTGCGTGACTTTTCGAATTTCTTCTTGTACTTCTTCAGCGCCTTGTCAATATTCTCGCAATCCTTAGAGTCGATAATAAGCATGTTTAATACCTCCTTTTGTGTGAAAAATAGTGTGCAAAGGTAATGAATTCTTTATACAAAACCAAATATATGTAGTGGAGTTTTATTTGACGGCTTGCATACTTACCAGCCTATGATATAAACCTCGCTGCTCCATAAGTACATCGTGTGTGCCCCGCTCCACAATCTCGCCCTGATTCATCACTATGATTTCATCTGCATTGTATATAGTGGATAGTCTGTGGGCAATAACGATACTTGTGCGGTTCCGCATGAGCTCGTTGATGGCTTCCTGCACTATTTTTTCTGATTCTGTATCTAATGCTGAGGTCGCCTCGTCTAAGATAAGTATCGGTGGATTCTTCAGAATGGCACGCGCTATGGTCACACGCTGACGCTCTCCGCCACTGAGCTTGGCACCGCGCTCCCCAACATTGGTATTGTACTTTTCTGATTTCTGATTTATAAATCGGGCAGCATTGGCCACCTCGGCAGCATGCTGAATCTGCTCCAGGGACCTGCCTCCTGTACCCAGACTTATATTGTTGGCAATGGTATCGTTAAACAGAATCGGCTCTTGTGAAACCACTCCTATTAGTTTGCGCAAAGAAAAAAGATTGGCTTGACGAACATCAACCCCGTCTATGGTGATGCTGCCGGAATGCACATCATGAAATCTGGGTATCAAATCTACCAGTGTGGACTTACCTGAACCGGAGGCGCCCACCAGTGCAATTGTTTTTCCTTTAGGTATGCGCAGATTGATGTTTTTGAGTATATGTTTGTCGCCGTAGTAAAAATTGACATTATTAAATACTATCTCATCCTTAAACTCGGGTATACTGATAGCCTCTTTGGGCTCTACTATGGTGACAGGGGTGTTGAGAAAATCTTCTACACGTTCTAGCGCAGCTGCCCCTTTTTGCATATTGTAGAATACCGAAGATAGGTTTTTGAGTGGATTAATCACTTGGTAAAATAATGCAATGTAAGCAATGAAAGCCGGACCGGTAAGGGAAGTGCTGCCATTAAATATCAATCTGCCCCCATACCATAATATCACGCATACCACCATGACGCCTAGCGTTTCAGACATGGGCGAGCCAGCATCTCTTCTTGCTGCAATTTTGTTTTTGATTCTGAGCAGCAAATTGTTCAGTTTGGTGAACTTGGCTCTTTGGTGACTCTCGGCATTAAAAGCTTTTACCACCCGCATGCCCACAATGGTTTCGTCAATGGTGCCCAAAATGCTACCTAACTGCTCCTGAGCTGCACCGGATGGTTTTTTGAGCGATTTGCCCACCTTCCCAATGATTATGCCTGAGAGGGGTAGGAAGATAAACATAAATAATGTTAGCTCTACACTGATATTGAACATGAGTACCAATACCGAAATAATGGTTACCGGCTCGCGGAGTACGGTTTCCACCACACCCATAATCGATACCTCCACTTCGGTGACATCATTGGTCATTTTGGATATTAAATCTCCTTTTTTCTCCTCGGTGAAATAGCCAATGGGCAGCGACAGGGACTTGTCAAACATATCCTGACGCAGCTGACGTATTACATTATTGCGCAGCGGATTGAGGATGCGCAATGACAAATACAGAAATAAATTCTTAAACACTGTAGCAAATAGTACTATAAGAATGCAGTAGGTGAGTGCAGTAGATTTGCCGCGCTCTGCAATAATATGATTTACCGTCTCCGTTATTTTAGGAATAATACCATTAGCCTCATTGGGTATGGGTTGCACACCGGTAAAAATGGTTTGCAACACCGGGGCAATCATCGTAAACGAAAAGAGTGCAAAAAATGTGGCAAGTAAACTGCATATGAAATATAGCAGCAACTTGCCTTTTGCATTGCGCACATAGCGCCAGAGTTTGGGAATGTTTTTCACCGTTTATTATATGCGATAAATAAGCTGTTATTGATGATAATTAGTCAATGCTGTATGTCATTTCGCCGCCTTTGCCATCTTTGAGTTGGATGCCGGCGCTTGCTAACATATCGCGAATGCGGTCTGAAGTTTCAAAATCTTTTCTGGTTCTGGCTTGCCTGCGAATATCAATGATGAGCTGCATCAAAGCATCAATTTTATCATCATTCGCTATTTTTAAAGGCTGCAAGCCCAGGATATCTTCCAAATAGGTTTTGAAAGTGGCTTTCATCAGCTCTAAAGTTGACGCAGTGATACTATTGGGGGCAATCTGCCCACCGTTGATACCATTGATTACAGGTGCCATTTCAAAGAAATTGGCCAGAACCTTCGCGGTATTGAAATCGTCGTTCATGAAGTCTGCACATTCAAGGCACCACTGCTGCAGCTGAGCATCAAGCTGGTCGTCGGCGGCACTATTATTATCTCCTACCGAAAGTGTTTTCAAAGTTTCGTACGCTTCCCATAGTCTTTTGAATGCGCGTTCTGATGCCTGCAGTCCTTCGTTTGAGAAGTCTAAAGTGCTGCGGTAATGCGATTGTAGTATATTAAAGCGTACCACCATAGGATGGTAAGCCTGCGTCAGCTCGGGATGACCTCCGGTAAACAGCTCCGTAAGTTTAATCACATTATTGTAGCTCTTGCCCATTTTCTTACCATTTATGGTAATCATATTATTGTGCATCCAGTAGTTGACGGGGGCGCAGCCGTGGGCAATAGTACTTTGTGCTATTTCGCTCTCATGGTGAGGGAACTGCAAATCCATGCCACCTCCGTGGATATCAAAGCGCTCACCCAGATACTTGCTGCTCATAGCAGAGCACTCAATATGCCAGCCGGGATAGCCTACTCCCCATGGGCTTCTCCATCTCATTATATGCTCCGGAGCTGCTTTTTTCCATAGTGCAAAGTCAGCTTTGTTTCTTTTTTCGTCCTGGCCGTCTAGCAGACGGGTGGTTTCCAATAAATCTTCCAGTACCCTTCCCGATAGTTTGCCATAAGGATAATCGGCTGCATATTTCTTCACATCAAAATATACAGAGCCATTCACTTCATAGGCATATCCTTTTTCAATGATTTTCTCAATCATTTCTATCTGCTCAATGATGTGTCCGGTAGCTGTGGGTTCAATAGAAGGCTCCAAGGTGTTGAACCTACGCATGGCCCAGTGAAACAAGCTGGTGTATTTATGCACCAGTTCCATAGGTTCCAACTTCTCGAGTTTGGCTTTTTCCGCTACCTTGTCTGTTGCTTCCCTGCCTTCTTCTTCAAAGTGTCCCGCATCAGTGATGTTGCGCACGTAGCGTACTTTGTAGCCCAGATGGCGCAAATAGCGGTTCACCACATCAAAAGTAACATAGGGGCGAGCATGCCCTAAATGTGATTCTCCGGATACGGTAGGGCCGCAAACATACAGTCCTACATGACCGGGAGTTATGGGCACAAATTTCTCTTTGGTACGGGTATAAGAGTTGTAAATATATAATTCAGACATCTTGTCGCTATTTTTTTAAAAGCTCTTGCAAAAATAGGGTTTTAATCGAATGCCATTGTGGCCTGCGTGGAAATACAAAAAAAGGTGTACAAGCCTCATGTACACCATCTAAGCACTTGTTGGAGTTTTGTTTATATCCCAAAAGACGAGCCACAGCCACAGCTAGTGCTGGCGTTGGGATTATTAAATACAAAGCCTCTGGCATTTAGCCCTTCAGAAAAGTCTATCTCCATGCCCGTCAGATAGAGGCCATGCGATTTTTTCATCATTGCCTTCACGCCGTCCACTTCAAAAAAGTCGTCATCTTCCTCCGGTTTGTCAAAGGCCAAAACATAGCTTAGGCCGGAGCATCCACCGCCTTTTACGCCCACACGTAAGTACATACTGTTGTCGAAACTCGGCTCCGACATCAAGCGTTTAAGCTCTTTCAATGCACCAGCGGTAAACCTAACCGGAGCTTGAATTACAGTCCCTTCCATCTCTCTGATTATTTTATTATGTTTGCTGCACAAAGGTAAGCATTTTATTTGGTGTGCTCAATGTGTTGCCATGCCAACAATTGTTATATTTATGCAATAAACCCATTTATCACGCAACTTGTATATCTAGCCTATACCCATTACAATAAAGGTCGTCTGTCATTTAACTTAGGATATTCTAGCGAAATTTTTATGATTTGTCACAAGGATAAGAATTTAAGGAATTCATATTGGGTTGCAATATCTGTGCTTCTGGTTTTGGGGGTTTTTGCCTTGATTTTTTATCGTGAGCGTACCATGTTTGTAGATTCAAGTTGGTTTTTGCTCCATATCTTTTCCAAACAGTCGTTCTATTTTACAGAAATGCGCTGGGGCGCATTTATTACACAATTGGGCGTGCTGGCAGGGCTGAAGCTGAATTTGTCGCTTCAAACCCTGCTCATTATATATTCTGTCAGTTTCTACCTGTTTTATATAGTGGCGGCGCTTATTCTGGGCTTACGCTGGCGACAATATCACCTAGCTATCCTGCTGGTAGCTTACCTAACTCTGTTCATCAGCGATGGGTTTTTCTGCACTGTGGGTGAGATATTTCAGGGACTTACTTGGATGTTTTTGTTTCTGGGGCTGTACTTTAAAGAAGGTAAGCGCCATAGACTGCTCCAGCCCTTACTACTTACGGCATTTGCATTCCTGGGCATGATATGTCATATGATAGTGGTGTTTCCCTTCGCCTTCCTTTGGATTTATATGAATCTGGAACATTACGCTCCTAAAGAGCTGGTGCGTCAAAAGCGATTCTGGGCCTACTCCATATTGTTACTCGCCATGGCCGGGCTGCGCTACTACGTGAGCAATATCGGCTGGTACGATTCTATGAAGCTCAGCGCCGTACATGAGAGCTCGGTCTCCAACTATTTTGCGGCTTTTACATCAGGTCACGCCAACACTTTCTTTAATCTGCTCATTCAGAATTATTGGGCCGCCCTCCTGCTCTTTGGCTGCGGCATAGCCTTGCTGATACTGCGCAAGCGCTATTTAAAGCTGAGCATACTTTTATTGTTCAGCCTCACTTATTTTGCGGCTATGTGTGTAGTCTTCCCCGATGCATATGACCGAAAAATGCTGTTCTATTTCGAAAACGAATGGGCGCCTTTATCAGTGATTATGGTTACCCCATTTGTCAAAGAAATATTTAAGTTGGTGCCTAGGCCATTTGTAGTAGTGCCGGTAGTATTCCTACTTGTGTTTGCCATCCGTATGCTGTATATTTTTGACTCCTGTATGGTTTTTAGCCATCGTCTGGATAATGTAGATAAAGTAGTTACGGCACTGCATGCTCATCAAATCAACAAAGCCCTTATTGTAGAGGAGGCATCTGTGGCTGACGAATACTTTGTAATGAATTGGGGCACCCCTTCAGAGAGTCTCTTACTGTCCAAACTAAAGGGGTATGAGCCATCTGTCACCTTCAAGGTCGTAGCGGCAGACTTTGAGATACGCCAACCGGCCGATTCATTCTACGCATGTTTTGGGATGATGCCCAACCACTTTCTAAACCCCCAATACAGCACCATCGATAGCACTACACAGTATCATCGCATAGAGGGCCTACAGCGTTTCGCACTCAAGCCTGTTATGGAGTAGGGCTTCACATTGTTTAAGTATTGGGCGTGCCCCGCCGCAGCTCCTTGCCGGCTTAGGGCTGGCAGATTCTGTGCCCATTCAGGGAGCTGCGGCGGGTCGGGCCATCCTCTGCAAGTCCGCGCAGCGCTCCTCGTTGATACGCGCTGCTGTGGGCTTTCCGTTGCTGTCCCTCACGCGCGCACATTCATCAGATGGGTATTGGACTGCCCACATTTGATGCAGCGTGCCCGCAAGCTTGCAAATATTTTGCCTTGCTTTCTAAGTTATTCTTTCTCGCTGGCGTCTATTATTTGCATAGGAATGTAGAATGTGGCTTGTGCAGACCAGTCAAGGTGGATATTTAGGCCAAGGCAACACCTGGTTAAACCCAGATTACGCATTAGGAATTTAAAAGAAAATTATTATGGCAAATAATCCACAAAATAGTGAAAAAAGCATAATAAATTATGGTTTTTGAGCTATTGAAGTGGATTAGAAGCAAGAATAATTTTATATAAAG
>DATGQB010000044.1:0-3634 GCA_035304405.1 Edaphocola sp. | reverse complement strand
GGCTCTTTATATAAAATTATTCTTGCTTCTAATCCACTTCAATAGCTCAAAAACCATAATTTATTATGCTTTTTTCACTATTTTGTGGATTATTTGCCATAATAATTTTCTTTTAAATTCCTAATGCGTAATCTGGGTTTAATGTGAGCATCAGTTGGATTGGTTCTGCGCGCGGAATCTTATGATTATGAGGATTCCGGTCTGTACAAAGCCAATCTATTTGTATATTTGTGCCATACTTTAATTATCAATTCAACAATATATGTCAACAACTGCAAAAAGAATTATCAAAGCACCTACCGGAAGTACATTGAGCTGTAAAAACTGGGTGTCCGAAGCGGCATTTCGTATGATTCAAAACAATTTAGACCCTGAAGTAGCAGAGCGTCCGGAGGATTTGGTAGTATATGGTGGCATTGGTAAGGCAGCACGCAACTGGGAGAGTTTCGATAAGATACTAGAATGCCTTAAAAATCTGGAGGAAGACCAAACTTTGATGGTGCAATCCGGTAAGCCTGTAGGTATCTTACGTTCGCATAAAGATGCTCCAAGGGTACTGATTGCCAATTCCAATCTGGTGGGCAAATGGGCCAATTGGGAGCATTTTCGTGAACTGGAAGCCAAAGGGCTGATGATGTATGGTCAGATGACGGCCGGAAGCTGGATTTATATTGGCTCTCAAGGTATTGTGCAGGGTACATACGAAACTTATTTGTCATTGGCCAATAAACATTATAATGGCTCGCTAAAAGGCACCTTAAATGTTACAGCAGGTCTTGGCGGTATGGGTGGTGCTCAGCCATTGGCCATTACTATGAATGAAGGTGTGGCACTGGTGGCCGAAGTGGAACAATGGCGTATCGACAAGCGTATCGAGACCAGATATCTTGACGAATCTTATACTGATATCAAAACTGCCGTGGACCGTGCATTGGATGCTAAGACGAAGGGTGAGGCTGTGTCAATAGGTGTATGTTGCAATGCTGTAGAACTATTGCAATACTTATTAGACAATAACATACAAGTAGATACACTAACCGACCAAACTTCTGCCCACGATGAACTTATAGGCTATTTCCCAGAAGGATTAAGTGTAGCGGAGGCAAATGCATTGCGCGAGAGTGACCCTGAGCGCTATAAGTCTTTGTCACTGGATACCATGGCCAAACATGTGCGTCAGATGCTGGCATTACAGCAGCGTGGCGCCATCACCTTTGATTATGGTAACAACTTACGTGGTCAGGCAAAGGATAAGCGTGGGGTAGAGAATGCGTTCGATTTTCCGGGATTTGTGCCTGCTTATATTCGTCCATTATTCTGTGAGGGTAAAGGGCCCTTTCGTTGGGTAGCTTTGAGCGGCGACCCGGAAGATATCTATACTACCGATGCGGCTTTGGCAGAGCTCTTCCCAGAGAATGAAGGTTTACAGCGTTGGTTGAAAATGGCTAAAGAGAAAATCGCTTTCCAGGGGCTTCCTTCACGCATCTGCTGGTTGGGAATGGGTGAGCGTGAAAAGGCCGGACAACTGTTTAATGAACTGGTGCGTACCGGTAAGGTAAAAGCTCCTATTGTTATTGGCAGAGACCATCTGGACTGCGGCTCGGTAGCTTCTCCAAACAGAGAGACAGAAGCCATGAAAGATGGTTCGGATGCTGTGGCAGACTGGGCTATTCTGAACGCCTTAATCAACACTGCTGGCGGTGCCAGCTGGGTAAGTTTCCATCATGGTGGTGGCGTAGGCATGGGCTACTCACTACATGCAGGTATGGTTATTGTCGCTGATGGTACTGCAGATGCCGCAGAGCGTTTGCGCAGAGTATTGCACAACGACCCTGCTATGGGCGTATTACGTCATCATGATGCAGGATATGAAACTGCAACTCAATACGCCAATGATTTTGGTTTGAATATTTGGTAAGCAAAATATTGTAATTTTAACTACTGCTGCAGTTTGAATGCAGCAGTAGTAGTTTTAGCCACCAAAAACTTAAGATTATGATTTTGACAACAACACCCACCGTAGAAGGTCGTCCGGTTTTGGAACATAAAGGAATCGTATTTGGCGAAACGATTATCGGAGCCAATATCTTTAAAGATATATTTGCATCCATCCGCGATATAGTGGGTGGCCGTTCGGGTTCATATGAGCGCGTACTGGCAGAGGCAAGAGAAACAGCTTTGGAAGAAATGAAGCAGCGTGCACTGGCGCTTGGAGCCAATGCTGTTGTAGGCATAGATGTGGATTATGAAGTAATAGGCGCCAATGGAAGTATGCTCATGGTGAGTGCTTCCGGTACTGCAGTAAGACTATAACCTTTTTTGCCCATCAGGTATGTAATCATACGTGCAGCCAATTTATTATCGGACAGGATGAATGTTCATCCGATCCATCTTAAATTGTGTTTGGGTATTTGTATTATTATTAATTAATCAAAATCATTGAATCTATGAATAAAAGATGGTTGAATAACCTTTTTATGATTGCCCTTTTGATGGCACCACTGTTGACGTGGGGACAAACATCTAAGAAGAGCAAAGGCGGCAGTAAATCTGAGCAGCTGGAGAAGAGTTTGCTTTGGGAGATTACCGGCAATGACTTAAAAGCGCCTTCTTATCTATTCGGCACCATACATGTCATTTGTGCGGATGATTATTTTTGGCCCGACTATTTTAATGAAGCGCTGCAGCAAACAGAGCAGTTATGCCTAGAGATGGATATTGCCAGTACGGAGACTCGAATGAAGCTTGCCAATCTGATGCTCAATATGGACGGCAATAAGCTTTCTGAGAAGTTTGATGAGCAGGAGTGGGCACAGTTTCAGGAATTTGTGAAGAAAAGTGCCCCAATAGTACCGGCTGCGGCTCTGGATATGATGAAGCCACAGGCCATACTCATGATGATGAGTATGAGCCAAATTACCTGCAGCGACGTGCAATCTTATGAAATGGAACTGATGGAAAAAGCAGGAGAGCGAGGAATGAAGGTTGTAGGATTGGAGACAGTGGAGCAGCAAGCGAAAGTAATACTTTCAATACCGGAAGAGCAGGCCATAGATATGATTAAAGCGAGCATGCGCAGCAGCAGCTCCGGAGTGGCTGCTAAGCAATTTGCGGATATGATGAATTTGTATAAATCTCAGGATATCAGCGCTTTGCATGAGATGTCTACTAAAGATTCTCTGGTGAAGCTAGACGGTAAAGCTTTTCTTAGCGACAGAAATGAAGATTGGATAGACAAAATGAAGCAGATGATGTCTGAAAAGCGCACATTTTTTGCTGTAGGTGCCGCTCATCTCGCAGGAGAGGATGGTGTCATCAATTTGCTTCGTAAGGCAGGTTATACTCTCAAACCAGTATTAAGATAATAATAGAGCTTTTGGGTATATCGGCCGACCTTCATCACGAGGGTCGGCCGATTTTTTTCGAAAATAATTTTTCAGAACAAACTGTGGTGACTGGTTAAGGCAAAAGGCTTTTATCGGAGCCTTTAGTCTTAATCCCAGATTACGCATTAGACTCTTTATATAAAATTATTCTTGCTTCTAATCCACTTCAATAGCTCAAAAACCATAATTTATTATGCTTTTTTCACTATTTTGTGGATTATTTGCCATAATAATTTTCTTTTAAATTC
>DATGQB010000043.1:0-6731 GCA_035304405.1 Edaphocola sp. | reverse complement strand
CTTTATATAAAATTATTCTTGCTTCTAATCCACTTCAATAGCTCAAAAACCATAATTTATTATGCTTTTTTCACTATTTTGTGGATTATTTGCCATAATAATTTTCTTTTAAATTCCTAATGCGTAATCTGGGTTTAATTTTTCGTGCATTTAGGATATAGGCCCACGTCATTCACGCAAACGCCCATTGTGGGCCACAGAAGCGCAAATTTTACCATGATTTTTGCAGAGAAAGGGCTAATTTTACTGTTATTAAATTGTAAAGAATGCATAATATCGGCATGGTTTTGTGTTTTTGTTAATGCTTAACAATGTGCAAGCCATTGCTTATTATATTGTTTTGGTTGTAAAATACCAATCGATTGTCAAATTTTCGGGTAATGCATTGTTTTTTTAAAACGAACCAATATCTTTGCTCCTATATTTTATAAAAAAGAGTTATTAAAAACAGAAATTCTAAAACAACAAAACATTGAATTATGGCAGATGTTAGAAATGCTTCTATGGCAACTAAACCAGCACAAAAGAAAGCAAGAAACGGAAATGGTTTTTGGGTTAACTTGGGAATCGTAGCGGTATGTATCTTGATGGGTCAATTGATTTACCATTTTGTATTAGGTGATGTAAACAACTTTGCCGATGGTGCTGAGCGACATGTGCCGAAGCCTGGAAACTGGAAGGGTAATATGTACCTCGGTGGTTTTATCGTACCATTCTTGATGGCATCATTTATGGTGATGCTTGCGTTTACTATTGAGCGTGCTATCGCTATCTTAAAAGCAAAAGGTAGCTTTAATGGTGGTGAACTGGTACGTAAAGTACAATATCACTTGGCTAATAAGAATGTAGACGCAGCTATCGCTGAGTGTGATAAACAAAAAGGTTCTGTAGGTAACGTAATGCGTGCCGGTTTATTGAAATATAAAGAAATGGCAGCGAATACCGAGCTGACTACAGACGAAAAATTGTTGAGCATTCAGAAAGAAGTAGAAGAAGCAACAGCTTTGGAAGTTCCTATGTTGGAGAAAAACTTAGTGTTCTTATCTACCTTAGCTTCTGCTGCTACCCTATTGGGTCTTATCGGTACGGTTGTAGGTATGATTAAATCATTCTCTGCGATGTCTTCTGCCGGTGCTCCTGATGCAACTGCACTTGCTGCGGGTATCTCTGAGGCTCTTTATAATACTGCATTGGGTATTACTACCTCATTCTTTGCAATCATTTTCTACAACTTCTATACAACCATCATTGATGGCATTAACTACAATATTGACGAGAGCGGATTTACTTTGGCTCAAAGCTTCGCTGTAAACCACAAATAAAAATTTCTGAGGAAATTTTGTGGAATCTTGAAAATTTATCGTCAATATAGTAAAACAACGAAATAATGCCTAAAGTTAAAATGCCTCGCAAGAGCACGTTTGTAGACATGACGGCGATGTGTGATGTGGCATTCTTATTACTAACCTTTTTCATTTTGGCTACTAAAATTAAGCCGAATGAACCAGTAGAAGTGAGAACGCCGGCATCTACATCAACGACTCCGATTCCGGATGACTTCATGCTGCTCACATTGTCAAAGGATGGTAGAGTATTTTTCTCTATCGATAACCTGAATGCAAGGGAGAACATCATTCGTTATATCAACGATAGTAAAAACCTAGGATTGACCCCTGCAAACATTCAGTCCTTCAAGGAAGCAGGTTCTATTGGAGTTCCATTTAATCAACTGCGTTCTTATCTGAATCTGCCTGTTGCTGACAGAGCTAAGTTTGATAAGCAAGCGCCTGGTATTCCAACGGACACTACCGGTAACTTTGAAACTAATGAGTTAGCATATTGGGTACGTGCTACGAGGATTAACCATCCTGAGTTGAGAATCGCTATCAAAGCCGACGGTGAAGCTGCTTATCCACATACCAAAAAGGTGATTGGCACCTTGGGTAAACTGAAAATTTTCCGTTTTAACTTTATTACGGAAAGTAAAAGTGTACCTCCTGGTACGGAGCTGGCACGCTTACGTGCGCGCACTGGCGGAGAGGCAGCAGAGTAGCCTCAAGCCAAGACTCTTTTGTAGTCGCGCAACCATGATATGCAACAATTATTAGTGAACATCTAAGTCAGTTTTGACTGTTTAAAATATTGAAAAATGGCAGATTTAGAAGTCAAGGGTGGGAAGGGTTCCCCCCGAGTAGATTTGACGCCAATGGTGGACTTGGGTTTCTTGTTGATTACATTCTTTATGTTTACAACTACCATGTCTAAGCCCAAAGCTATGCAAATTACCATGCCTTATGAGGATGAAAAATTGCAGGATGCTGAAAAAAGCCAGGTAAAAGAAAGTACCGCTATGACCATATTGTTGGGCAAAGACCATAAAGTGTACTATTACTTTGGTATCGGTAATGATCCGGCAAATCCTCCTCAGATATATTCAACCGGGTTTAAAGATGAGGGCGGTATCAGAGATGCCATTATTGCGAAGAAAAAGGAAGTTCAAGGTTTGATTTCCTCAGGCGCATTGAAGGCTGATGATAAACTCACAATCATGGTAAAGCCAATGGATGAGTCTATTACCGATGATTTGATTGACGTTCTGGACGAGATGACAATTAATGGTGTACCGGTGTATGCTGTAGTGGATATCACGGATCTTGACCTGAAGTTTATCGAAGACGCTGACAGACGTAACTAAACAATCGTTTTGTTCGTTCAAAAAAATATTATTCTTATGAATCCCAAAGAAATATTAACAGCAAGCTATCTTGATATACTTTTTGAAGGCAAAAACAAAAAGTATGGCGGATATGAATTGCGTAAAAAATATCCTCGCAGAGCAGCGATTGCGGGCCTACTGGCGGTGTTAGCCGTAGGTGGCGTGTTTGCAGCGATGATGATAAAACCTAAGGCGAAAGTTGAGGAAGCTCCTGAGGAAATTTTTATAGAAACTGTTATGGAAAATCTGGAGCAACCACCACCAGTGGATGAGTCTGCTCCACCGCCACCGCCTCCTCCTCCTGTACAGCAGCCGGTGAGAACTACGGTACAGTTTACCGTTCCGGATGTGAAAAAGGATAATGAAGTGGTGCAGGAAGCTAAATTGAGTACGCCGCCACCAGAGAATGTAGATGTAGGTAAGAGTAATGAAGAAGGCTCTGACGATCCGAATGCTATTCCTGCCGATATTGCGGGTTTGAGTGGTGTGAGAGGTGGTACCGGTGTAGGTCCTGTGGGTGAGCCTGGCGGTACCGGAAGTGGTGAAGAAGAGATTTTGGCTGTAGTACAAGAGCCCGCTGATTTTCCTGGCTGGCAAAAATATCTCGACAATAATCTTCGATACCCACAAGAAGCGCGTGATGCCGGTGTAGAAGGCGTGGTTCAGGTATCTTTCGTGGTAGAAAAGGATGGTTCTATTACCAGAGTAAAAGTAGTACGTGGTGCTAATCTTGGTTTCGGTTTGGCAGAAGAGGCTGTACGTGTGGTGCAAGCTTCTCCAAAATGGAAACCTGGTAAACAAAGTGGACGTCCTGTACGCTCAACTAAGATTGTAAGGGTGATTTTCAGCCTTCAATAATTCAAAATTCAATTTTTTTGTTATCGTTAATTGCAATGCCAGTCGAAAAAGACTGGCATTGTTGTTTTCAGGACTTGTCAAAGGATAGGAATAAAGAGTATATCCCTAGTTGATTACTCTGATTTAACCCAGATTACGCATTAGACTCTTTATATAAAATTATTCTTGCTTCTAATCCACTTCAATAGCTCAATAACCATAATTTATTATGCTTTTTTCACTATTTTGTGGATTATTTGCCATAATAATTTTCTTTTAAATTCCTAACGCGTAATCTGGGTTTAAGGAAAAATATTATCGGCTGAGTAAATTATTGGGGCTTATTTTGCAACTTTCTCCGTAAAACTTGGGTGACGCCCATCGCGGAGAAAAGGATTGGTACATTCATGTAATATAATGGGTCTTCCTGTTCTTTGGCTGACAATTAGCCTCGCAATGTTGAGCTGAAAGGTTTTAATATTAAACCCAGATTACGCATTAGACTCTTTATATAAAATTATTCTTGCTTCTAATCCACTTCAATAGCTCAAAAACCATAATTTATTATGCCTTTTTTCACTATTTTGGGGATTATTTGCCATAATAATTTTCTTTTAAATTCCTAATGCGTAATCTGGGTTAAATGAAAAGCAGCAGTCATAGGCTAATGACTGCCGCTTTGAACTAAGTAGTATAGTAGGGGTTAGAACTTGAAATTGTAGGTGATGCTTGGCAATATCGGGAAGATGGATACTTGTTTCACTGATACTTTTGTGCCTTGCTGTAGTGCGCCCTCTGTGCTTACATAGAGCAGGAATGGGTTCTGGCGGCTATATACATTGTATATAGAGAATGCCCAGGTACCTTTAATTTTTTTGGTGGTATTAGCTCTGGGTGTCCAGTTGAGCGATAAGTCCAGGCGATGATAGGGGAATATTCTGTACTGATTAATTTTACTGAAATCCTGTATGAGTTTGCCATCTACAAAATAGAACCCTGTAGGTAGGGTGATAGCATTGCCGGTGCCGAAAACAAATACCGCAGAGGCGTTTAGTTTAGGATTGATATCGTAATTAGCTACAACAGAGATATCATGTCTTCTGTCATATTTTGCAGGGAAGCGTTCGCCATTGTTGAGCAATTCAAAGCGACGATTGGTCCAGGATAGGGTATATCCGATCCAGCCTGTGAATTTACCCTTGGTTTTGTTGATAAAGAATTCTGCACCATAAGCCTGGCCTTCGCCCATAACCAATTCATTTTCCGGGTCACGTATATTGCTTGGCGTGTATCCTTCTTTGTATTCCAACTGATTGCTTAGATCTTTGTAGTACAGTTCTACTGAGGTTTCTATAGCGTTGTCTTTAAAATTTCTAAAATAGCCTACTGCATATTGCCATGCCTTTTGAGGCTGTAGCACCAAAGAACTAGGCATCCATACATCTGTAGGCAATGTGCTACCATTATTTGATACTAGATGGATATACTGCATACTTCGTGCTACAGAAGCTTTGATAGATGAGGCCTCATCCACATTTATTCTGGCAGATAGTCTAGGTTCCCAACCCCCATATTGCTGTACTAAAGTGCCAGCCGCCCAGGTGGTGCTGTCGAGTTTATTGCCATTGGCATCGAATAAATAATTAGTGTAGGGTCCTACTTGATGGAACATACTGTAGCGAATGCCTGCGTTTATCTTTACTGCCTGGCCCAAATCAAATTCGTCTGTAATATATAGGGCAGATTCGTGAGCATACTTTGTAAATGGATTGGTAGGCATTAATGCCGAATCGCCCATGGTGCCGCTTATTTGACTGGGTATAAAGGTGTGATAGGTATAGTTCATACCCATCTTGAAAGTGTGACCAAACTTAGAATAGTAATCAAAATCTACTTTTGCATTCCAATCGCGGATACCTGAGCTGAGAGCAATGTCCATTTCGTTTTGGCCGGCACGGAATGCAAAATCATATTTATTGTAAATCGCTGAGATATTCATAAAGAGCTTGGAGTTGAATTGGTGATTCCAGCGGAGCGTAGCAGTGGCATTCCCCCAAGGCATACGCAAATTCATATCCCCGCTTTTACTATTGAATGTAAACACATCCTGGCCAAAATAGCCGCTCAAATACAATCTGTCTTTACGGCCCAATATGTAGTTGGCTTTAAGATTGGCATCATAGAAGTAGTATCCACTACCTGCAGCATTTCCCTTAATAAAGGGTTTAGTGAGTATATCGACATAAGTTCTGCGACCGGATATCATAAATGAGCCTTTCTCTTTTACAATAGGGCCTTGAAGGGTGATGCGCGAAGCAATAAGTCCGATGCCTCCTTCTCCCTCAAATTTTTTCATATTTCCATCTTTCATACTTACGTCGAGTACCGATGAAAGCCGGCCGCCATAATTGGCCGGTGCCCCGCCTTTAATAAGATTTACCTTTTTAATGGCATCGGAGTTGAAAATAGAAAAGAATCCAAACAAATGGCCGGTATTATACACCACAGCTTCGTCTAGCAGTACCATATTCTGATCGGGGCCACCGCCTCTGACATAGAATCCGGCAGTGCCCTCTCCGGCCGATTGTACTCCGGGTAGTAGTTGAATGGCTTTAAGTACATCAGACTCCCCAAACACAACAGGCAGTTTTTTGATTTTCTCTGCCGTGAGCCCGATAGTGCCCATTTGGGTACTGCTTACATTTTTGTCTTTGCGTTCTGCCGTAACCACAACATCTTTCAACTGATTGGCGAACGCCGGGTTTTCTTCCAGATTTACGGTGATAACGGTATCTGCTTTGAGGTATATAATCAGCACCATTTCTTCCAGGCCGTCATAGCGATAGCGTAGGGTATAGCGTCCTTCCGGGAAGGACATGGAGTAAAAGCCATAATTATTGGCCATCGCGCCGGTTGCCATTTCGTCTACATATACAGTGGCACCTATAAGGCGCTCTCCTGTGCTCGCTTCATTCATATAGCCGCTGATGGTGTATTTTTTCTGAGCGAATACAGTGATAGAGAGTAGCGAAAATAGTATGGTCAAGATATGTTGCTTCCTCATGGTATAGCTGTTTCAACAAAATTAGCCTCGGAATATCAAATGCCCAAGAAAGATTTTAGTCTGGTATAACCGCTCTTGCTGATTGGGAGATTTTGGCGATTGCTTAACAGTACT
>DATGQB010000042.1:0-13215 GCA_035304405.1 Edaphocola sp. | reverse complement strand
GCTGACAAATGTTTCGGGTATTGCATAATTTTTCAGAAATTTGCCTCACTTACGATGGGTTAGTAAGTCGAATTGAAGAGCTGTTGCGCAAAGCAGCGGCTCTTTTTCAATTCCCACCTGCTACAGACTCTTCTCCTGCGCTGCCTTTGGGTTAGCCAAACAAGTATTGGCTAAAATTGAGTAAAGTTTATCGCTGCTTACATTATCTTTACACAAAGCATTCATCAAATTATGACGATATTGTACTGGATTGCATCTCTCAGCTTTGGGATTTTACTAGGCTTTATGGTTTATAAAAAAGACAAGCAAAAAGATGTATCGGCCAGATGGTTGCCTGCACTGCTAAGAGCTATTACCGGCACTATAGTGTCACTGCTCTTATTGTCTCCACTTTTTTCGAGATGGATTAAAGAGGAAGAAAAGCCCATAGTGGTATGGCTGCAGGATGTTTCTACCTCAACAGATCGTGCTCTGGGCAATTTCAAAACAAGTTTTCTAAAAGAAAGAGCATCGCTCCTTTCCCGACTCTCTTCGAAATATAATGTGCACCAGTATGGATTTGGCAATACGCTAGAAAAAGACAACACAGATTCATTCCTACAAAAGGCAACAGACATCGCAGCAGCGCTGGAACAAATCAGCATGCAATATCAAGACAAAAATCTGGGAGCTATAATTCTCGCCAGCGATGGTATCTACAACCAAGGAAGCAACCCGCTATATGCACAGTTGTCTGCACCAAGCAATATATACACGATAGCACTGGGCGACAGCACCACGCCTATTGACCTTAGCGTTATGGGGGTATATGCTAATAAAACTGTGAGTCTGCGTAATACGTTTGAAATTTTTGCAGACATCAAGGCTTCAGGGCTGGCAGGAAAGCGAAGCACTGCTCAGCTCCTTCATAAGGGCAAGGTGATTGCCAGTCAGGATGTGAGCATTAGCGGTAGTGACTATGCAACAAGTATCAGTTTTGCCGTCCTGGCCAGCGAAGCCGGACTGCAACATTACACCGTAAGCCTCTCGGCAGTGGAACAAGAGCGAAATTTGCAAAACAACTCACAATCTACGCTTGTAGAGGTAAGGGAAAAAAGAACCAAGGTACTCCTTATGGCCAATGCGCCCCATCCTGACATAGGATTTATAAAACGCGTGCTGGAAGATGTGCCCCAATACGAACTAAAATGTATTGTAAATGCTCAGGCCCCGGCAGATATAAATGAGTATGACATGCTCATTGCTTACCAAACCAGCCCCGAGCTACCCGCCGGCATGCCCGTGTGGTATATAGTAGGAGCCCAGTCAAAGCCCGATTTTCTACAGTTGGTAAAGAGTAAGGAGCCATCGGCTGCTCTGGCCATGCCGCAAGATATGACGGCAGAGCTATCGTCACAGTTTTCTCTCTTTCGCTTGCCTGAGGGCATCGGTGTTACCATGCCAAAATTGCCCCCACTGAACGGCAGCCTCAGAGATATAAAAGCCGGGCCTAACAGCCTCATGGTCACCAAAAGCGGAGAGGCCATATGGAACTACTACCCCGGCAATATTCCTTTTTGCATATTGAATGGAGAAGGTTTATGGCGTTGGAGTATGTATGAGCAAAAAACCTTCAACCGTAATGAGCATGTGAAAGAACTGGTTTTGCAAACACTAAATTTCCTGCAAACTGACAAGAATGAAAAACCTTTTCAGATTAATGTGCTAAAAAATAACATTTCCGATAGCGAACCAGCAGTGATTATTGCCGAACTTCGCAACGCAAATGGAGAATTGCTGAACGAGCCGGAGGCAAAGCTAAGCATTTCGGGCAATGGCTCAGATATGAACTATAATTTTGAGCGCTCCGGTAATGCATATAGAATTAATGTGGGATTATTGGCCCCCGGCACTTATAAGCTCAAAGCTCAGGTAAGCTGGAATGGCAAAAAACATGAAGACTATGGCATACTCCATGTGCAACCTATACCTTTGGAAGCCTTACGTACACATAGCGACTTTAACCTATTGCACCAGATTGCTCAAAACAACAACGGCAACTTTTTCACTCAAAGCAATTTTGCCGCTTTGGCAGACAGCATCATGGCAAACAACAATATAAAAACCAAAATACATACCCGCTCCTCCACAGAGGCAATTATCAATTACAGATGGTTATTTTTCCTTATTCTTACCTCAGCAGCAGCAGAATGGCTACTCAGAAAATATAAGGGAATGTAAGCGCTGATTACCTGCGGAAGCTACAAAAGCAACACATTTTTATGGACATCAAACAATTATTGGAAAACAACAAACAGTGGATTGAGAAGCAACTTGCCGGCGACAGCAAGTATTTTGAAAAGCTGGCGGCAGGCCAAAAGCCCACTATCCTGTATATCGGCTGCTCTGACAGCAGAGTTACCGCCGAGGAAATCATAGGACTCAAACCTGGTGAAGCCTTTGTGCACAGAAACGTTGCCAATCTTGTCAGCAATGTGGACCTCAATGTAATGTCGGTAATCAACTATGCCGTAACACATCTTGAGGTGCAGTATATCATTATTTGCGGCCATTACGAATGCGGGGGCGTCAAAGCAGCGATGCAGTCTGCCGACCTGGGCATTCTGAACCCTTGGCTTCGCAACATAAGAGACATTTACCGCTTACACAAGGATGAGCTCAACGCTATCGAGGATATCGATAAGCGCTATGAGAGACTGATAGAACTCAACGTACAAGAGCAATGTATCAATGTTTTGAAAACCGCAGCGGTACAGAAAGCCGTAAAATCCAGAGGATTGGAAGTGTACGGTTGGGTCTTCGATCTAAAATCCGGCAAAATCATCGACTTAGAAATCGACTTCAAAAAACATCTAGAATTTATTCAGGAAATCTATCGTCTGGATTAAACCCAGATTACGCATTAGACTCTTTATATAAAATTATTCTTGCTTCTAATCCACTTCAATAGCTCAAAAACCATAATTTATTATACTTTTTTCACTATTTTGTGGATTATTTGCCATAATAATTTTCTTTTAAGTTCCTAATGCGTAATCTGGGTTAAAACAAAGAAATGACATTTATATGCCTCAGGAATGTTTACCCCTCCTGAGGCATTTTTTTTATCCAAAACCAAAATGCTGGGGCTTTACTTATCAGCCTCAACAAAGGAAGAAATCAAAGCCTCAGGAAAACATGCTCAACAGGCTGCGAAGAGCGTTATCAGGAAGAATGCGTACAAAAAAGTATCGGGAAGAATAGTCGCTGACTGTATTTCCCGATACTGTTGAACAAACTCTAGTAAATAGTGTCAAACCTTATGGAGTTCCCAATAGGTAAGGATATGCGAAATTATTTAGAACAAATCACACTCTTCGATGGTAGTTACACCCATATGGGTTTCTACTTTAGAGGCAGAGCGGCATAAGTCCTGAGCGTTTTTATGAGTATCCTTAATTTCGTATTCTCTTGATGTGGGGGCCGGCAGTCCCGGCTGACCTTCATAGCGAATATCACATTTACAAGTATAATTCTTCACACAAGAAGTCATTCCTGTGCTGATGGCCAAAACTACTAATAATACTGTGCCTATTCTGAAAAAATGCTTTTGCATAGCTAACGATGTTTCAAATCAAATTTCACCAAAGATAATACCCTAAATGCGAAAATCAAAAGACTGTTAAAAAAATCATTTGCTTATAGTGCTCAAAAAGCCAACAATTGTGTGCATGTTGTACCTTTGGCAATCTAAAACTTTAATACTATCCACGATTACTACCAGATATTAGGCGTCACCGCTCGTGCAGACCAGGCAATGATAAAAAAAGCCTTTCGCAGGCTGGCTTTCTTGTATCATCCGGATAAATACCCCGACAATCAGCTCAAACATAAGCAGTTTTTACTCATTCAAGAAGCCTATGCTACTCTCTCCGACCCAGAAAAGCGTCGCCGGTACGATTACGAATGGGGCCTCAATTTTAGTTATAAAACCGAAACCCACATCAGTCCCGAGACACTGCTCGCCAAGCTAAGGCAGTGCTTTCAGGAAAAGCATATCAACAAAACACTGCACATGGACGATAATGAGCTGAGCAACTTCTTAATGGAGCAGCTTAAGGACCAGAATATGATAGTGTTTATGGCTGAGGCCGATGCGCTACAGATGCGAACCCTCGCCGATACTGTATTGGCACTGGCTCAGAGACTTCCACAGCCTTTCCGGAAAAAGGTATTTGAGAAGCTGACAGCTCACCTCGGCAATGAGCTGCCAGAACTAGGCCCAGAAATAGAGGAAATCAATCATCAACAAAGATTTGAAGACTGGTATTATCGTAATCGCCTGATTATTCCAATGGTAGTAGGCATCGTTTTATGCCTGCTGATGTACTGGTATGCAAAAAAATAAGCAACCTGACGGCAGCTCAGCACAACGAAAAACCAAAAAGCGATTGATTCACAACTATATGCAAACCAATCGCTTCTTCCTATAAATGCGTTACAGGCAAGGGCCTAGACACATCAGTACTTATGCATTTTATTTCAGACGCAATTCCAGCTCTTCAAGCTGCACTTCGCTAATAGCTGCAGGCGCATCGAGCATAACATCCCTGCCGGCATTATTTTTAGGGAAGGCAATATAATCTCTAATGCTTTCGTCGCCACCCAGTAATGCGCAAAGTCGGTCAAAACCAAAAGCCAGCCCACCATGCGGAGGAGCACCATATTCAAAAGCTCCTAGTAAGAAGCCAAATTGAGCTTTGGCCTCTTCTTCACTCAGACCAAGTGCTGCAAACATCTTTTGCTGCAGGTCTTTTTGGTAAATACGAATAGAGCCACCACCAATCTCGGTACCATTCAAGACAATATCATAAGCGTTGGCGTAGATTTCCCCAAAACGTTGCGGGTCAGAGAGCAGGGCTTCTTGCTCCGGCTTAGGTGCAGTAAATGGATGGTGCTTGGCGTAATATCTACCATCCTCTGCACTATATTCAAACAATGGGAAGTCCACCACCCACAATGGAGCAAAAACCTCAGGATTGCGCAGCCCTAAGCGTGCGCCCATTTCTAAGCGTAAATTGGCCATTGCCGCACGGGTTTTTTCTTCCTCCCCGGCAAGAATAAGAATAATGCTATTGCTTGTGGCACCACAAAACTGAGCCATCTGTTGCAAACGGGACTCGTCAAAAAACTTATCTACACTGCTCTTATAAGTACCATCCGTATTACATTTGATATGCAGCAAACCCGTCATGCCAATTTGGGGACGCTTCACCCATTCCGTAAGCTCATCTATCTGCTTACGTGTATAAGCTGCTCCATCAGGCACTACTATGGCCAGCACCGAGGCGGCCTCATTAGTAACTTTAAATTCAACTCCCTCAAGCGCTTCGCAATATACTTTATGCTCAGCCTTTAGATTGGCGATTTTCATATCGAAACGAATATCCGGCTTATCGTTACCGTAATACCACATCGCATCTTTATAAGTCATTCTAGGGAAAGCCTCCGGTATATCAATACCCTTAATTTCCTTAAAAATATGCTTAAACAGCCCTTCAAAGATTTGCAGCACATCCTCTTGCTCCACAAAAGACATCTCACAGTCTATTTGTGTAAACTCCGGCTGACGGTCGGCTCGCAAATCCTCATCACGGAAACATTTTACGATTTGATAATACCTATCATAACCACTAACCATAAGCAACTGCTTGAATGTCTGTGGCGACTGAGGGAGGGCATAAAACTGGCCCGGATTCATACGTGAAGGCACTACAAAATCACGTGCACCTTCAGGAGTAGAGCGAATTAGAAAAGGCGTTTCGATATCCAGAAAGCCTTGCTCGTGCAGGTAATTTCTTGCCGCACGGCCCACTTGATATCTTAGTTCCAGATTGCGACGAAGAGGATTACGACGCAAATCCAGATAACGATATTTCATTCTCAACTCATCCCCCCCATCTGTCTCATCTTCGATGGTAAAAGGAGGAGTAAGCGATTTATTCAGAATTTTAAAACTGCTTACCGCAATCTCAATTTCACCCGTGGGTATTTTGGGATTTTTGTTACTGCGCTCTATCACCTGCCCTTCTGCCTGAATAACGAACTCCCTGCCGAAAGGTTGCTTATCCAGCTCGAGGGTCATGGCCTCATCAAAAAACAATTGAGTGATACCATAACGATCTCTAAGGTCAACAAAAGTGATACTGCCAAACTTTCTGACAATTTGCACCCAGCCACAAAGCTGAACTTTTGTGCCCACATGTGCTATTCTTAATTCACCACAAGTATGTGTACGATACATTTTCGCAAAAACGATTTTCTTTAAAAATAATATAATGTAATCCGCCGGCTCGCCTGCCCATGAGGCATTGACTGCCTTTGGAAATTAGGTATACAATCCCCCATTTATTGAGATAACCTCACCGGTAATGTAGGCCGCCTCTTTAGAAGCCAGAAACTTAACCAAAGCCGCCACTTCTTCCGGCTTACCAAATCTATTCATAGGAATCTGTGCAGACAATTCCTTTTGGTCCAGGTCTTGCGTCATATCAGAGGCAATAAAACCCGGTGCTACCGCATTCACAGTAACATTTCTTTTAGCCACCTCTTGAGCCAGGGCTTTGGTAGCGCCAATAACTCCGGCCTTAGCAGCAGAATAATTGACTTGTCCGGGCATTCCCTTTATGCCACTTAAGGAAACGATATTGATGATTCTGCCATACCTGTTCAGCAACATAGGCTGAATCAGTGCACGCGTTACATTGTACATTCCTTCCAGACTAGTATCCAAAACGCTACGCCACTGGGCATCATCCATAAATGTGAGCAATACATCATTTCTGATACCCGCATTATTTACCAAAACCTCGATAGTATCACCTTTATGCGCTGCTGTCCAGGCTTGCAATGCCTGTTGCGTTTGCTCTTTATTGGCAACATCAAAAGGCAGTAGCTCGGCTTCTTGGCCTTCGGCCTTTACCAAAGTAGCCGTTTCCTTGGCAGCGGCTTCATTCCCCTTATAATTAATCAATACAGGATAACCCAGCTGCGCCAGCGCTACACAAATAGCCCTACCTATGCCCCTAGAACCTCCCGTAACTAACGCATATTTCATAGTATAAATACCGTATGGAATCTTTAAATATTTTGGACAAAAATCAGAGGCACCAGTGAAGGTGCCCTGACCAATTATTTCTTCTGCTGTGCCTTGGCCCAGCTATCTTTGAGCCCCACCGCCTTATTAAACACCAGATGCTCAGGTGTACTGTCTTTATCCAAAGCAAAATAACCAATGCGCAAGAATTGGAAACGGTCTTGCTCAGTAGCCTCTGTCAGAGCCGGCTCGATATATGCCTGAGGGATTACTGAGAGGCTGTCTGCGTTAATATAATCTTTGAAGTCGCCTTCTTCGGCAGAAGGATTTTCCACCTTAAACAATCTGTCGTAGAGGCGAATCTCAGCAGATTTTGCGGTATGTACATCCAACCAGTGAATGGTACCTTTTACCTTTATCCCACTAGTATCCGAGCCACTCTTACTTTCAGGAATATATTTACAGTAAATTTCTGTTACCTTTCCGTTTTCGTCAGTTTTATAATCTTCACACTCTACAATGTAAGCGTGTTTCAAACGCACCTTATGTCCTTTGGCCAAACGGAAGTACTTGGCAGGCGGATTTTCCATAAAGTCATCCCGTTCTATCCAAAGCTCTCTGCTGAAAGTGATTTCTCTATGGCCAGCATTTTCATCCTCTGGATTATTCTCAGCCTTAAGTATTTCAGACTGCCCTTCAGGATAGTTGGTGATAATCAGCTTAACCGGATCCAGCACGGCCATTCTTCTCAATGCTACCTTATTCAGATGCTCACGCACACAGAATTCCAGCAGGCCAATGTCGATTAAATTTTCACGCTTGGCCACACCTATTACCTCAGCAAACTTCCTGATGGCCTCAGGGGTATAACCTCTTCGGCGCATACCACTAATGGTAGGCATACGTGGGTCGTCCCAGCCACTTACATGACCTTCCTGAACCAGCTGCAGCAGTTTACGCTTACTCATTACCGTATAGGTAAGATTCAGGCGCGCAAATTCATATTGGTGAGAGGGGAAAATTTCTAATTTTTCGATTAGCCAGTCATATAAAGGACGATGGTGGATAAATTCCAAAGTACAGATTGAGTGCGTAATTTGCTCAATGCTATCACTTTGCCCATGAGCGAAGTCGTACATAGGATAAATACACCATTTATCTCCCGTGCGATGGTGGCTGGCATGCTTAATGCGGTATATTATTGGGTCGCGGAGCAAGAGATTGGGGTGAGCCATATCTATTTTTGCACGCAATACCTTTTCGCCATCGGCATATTTACCCTCACGCATTTCGGCAAATAAGCGCAGGTTTTCCTCCACGCTTCTGTCACGATAAGGACTATTAGTACCCGGGCGGTCTATATTACCCTTGGTGGCAGCGATTTCCTCGGCCGTAGAATCGTCCACATAGGCCAGTCCTTTTTTGATTAATTGTACTGCGAATTCGTGTAACTGGTCAAAATAATCAGAAGTGTAGTGCAGTTCATCCCACTCAAAACCCAGCCAGCGCACATCATTCATGATACTTTCCACATACTCTGTTTCTTCAGTTACCGGATTAGTATCATCAAACCTTAAATTACATTTTCCATTATATTTTTTAGCTAAGCCAAAATTGAGGCAGATAGACTTGGCGTGGCCTATATGCAAATAGCCATTAGGCTCGGGCGGGAATCTGGTATGCACTCTACCATTATGCGTTCCTTCTGCCAAATCTTTTTCTATAATCTCTTCTATAAAGTTGAGAGAACGTTCTTCGCTCATATTATTTAAATAAAAAAATTTCGTGCAAATATACCTATTTAATCAGCTAAATAGCCGCTTAATTAGCAGTTCAAAAAATTAACCGCTTAAAGAGGGCTGTATCATGGGCTCCGCAACGAGGATATAGGCAAAGAAAACGCCCGTCTAAACACAGACGGGCATTTTCGGTATGCTAAACAATTACTTTACCTCTTCGTAATCAATAAATTCTCCTTCGACTTTTCGTTTACTTTCCTTAGCCGCTGTTTGCTGCTGATTCAACTGTTCCTGAATACTGTCCATCTGCCTTTTCATACCTCTGGTGATTTTAAATACCGGGAAGATAAATCTCAGCACAAACCGCAACAACAGCCAGGCGAATAATAAAAAGATAATTATTTTCCAATACATAACCATAAATTTCAGAGGAGGCGGATGCTTCCCCGGATGAGTTAATAGTATCTCATCAGCTCATAAAAGAATAGTGAATATTGGCACACTATTCTGAACTAAAATTAGTTGTCGCTGATGAAATTCATCGGCTTGATATCAGGCTGACTGATACCTTTACTTTCAGGGTTGATTTTGAGACTCATGCTATCATCGCTCAGATACAGAATGTCAAAAATAACGGTATCACTTGCCATTTCTGGGCTTACCACTTTAGGATTACCATACAGATACAATTTCTTTGCTTTTACATCTGCGCGATACATGGTAGATGTGTCTACATAATCATTATCAGTAGCGTACATTTTCACCACATTGTCATTTCTAAAATCGTAATATACTTTTCTAGCGGCCATCATAGAATCTGTAAGATCTCTGCGCTCAATAAGAGAGGCCTTCATTTTTATCTTGAAGGTATCTACATTAGTGATAGTAAGCATCTCTATAAGTTCTTGGTCGATAAGCGCGAGCGAATCTTTAGGCATTGATTTTACTTCTGCCTGCATAGCAAGAAAATCCTCGGGAAACACTGTCATGGTATCCAAGGCATCTAACTGCGCCTGAAAGACAGAATCTCGCATTTTCTCGTCATCTTCGAACACTACTTGCCATTTTTGGGCTATATTTCCTGTTTTGCCGCCACAAGACATTAGAGAAAGTCCGCATATGGCGCTAATTGCTACAATTGATAATCGCATTAAAATTGCTATTTAAAGTTTAAATTCAGTTGCTAAAAATATTTGTTACTTATGCTGCACTCTGGTTAAATAGGTGGTATCGACGAAGGTACCGGCACTAAGCGTTAAAATTAAACTATCTTTAGTGGCTTTGAGCACATTCAGATTACTTCCTTCTTCAAACACTGATTCAGAAAAAGCCTTAGAAGGATCTACCAGTACGAAATTAATTTCATTCCCTTCCTGGGTGTAAGCGAATAAGGTATCCTCAGAGCCATTTTTTTCGTTAAACAGAACCACATAACCATCCTTGGTGAATTCGTAGTGATATGGTTTAATGAGTGCAGATTCATACTGGCTTTTCAGCTCTGCCAACATCCGCTCTTTCAACACTTCTAGGTCCAATGTTCCATACTCATCTGCAAGACCGGGGGTCACTTTTTCAGTAGCTAAAATTTCGGCTTCATTTTGCTTGTAAACGGCCTCAATTTGTGCCATTTTCTGTTCGGGTAATACAACCTTCCACTTGCCAACAACCTTTGGTTGGGGATTATTACAAGCGACCAATACCCCGCCCAACAATACTACATAAGCAGCAAACTGTTTCATAAGACTTGGCAAAAGTAATACTATTTTGAGAATAACAATAAATCTTAAAGTTTTGCTACCATTAATTTCCTTCGCTATGCTCCTTCTGCCTATTCGGTCATATTTACGCTAATTCTATTATTGTTACCTCAGGTAAAATGCCCAAGCGACCTTGGTACCCTAAGAATCCAAAACCCCTATTTACGTACAGATGCTGAGCAGACTGGGCATACAAACCGGCCCACTGCCTGTACACGTATTGGGAAGGACTCCACTTCATCCAAGGCAATTCAATACCAAACTGCATACCGTGTGTATGCCCACTAAGAGTTAGCTGAATGTCTTTATACTCCGGTAATACCTGAGCGTCCCAGTGAGATGGGTCGTGCGACAGCAATATTTTTAGCGGCACATCCCTACCTTCCAGACCCTTATATGCCGCCTGCAAATCACCGAGTCGAGGGAAACGTGGATTTTCACTCCAATTTTCCACACCAATCAGGGCAAAAGAGGCGCCATTATGTTCCAAAACAACATGTTCATTCATCAGCAAGCGCCAACCCATTTGTTGCTCATATGCCATAAGCTGCTCAAGATTCTCTCGCTTAGCTTCTTCAGATGGCCATTTCACGTAGTCGCCATAATCATGATTACCCAAAGTGGCATAAACTCCCAAGGGTGCAGACAAACTACCAAAGACATCGAGATAGGGTTCGAGCTCCGAGGAGCGATCATTTACCAAATCACCTGTAAAGACAATCAAGTCAGGTGTTTGCTGCATCAGCAATTCTACGCCGCGGCGCACCGCTTCCTTATTATCAAAACTACCGGAGTGGATGTCAGAAATATGAGCTATCTTAAGCCCTTTCAGAGCATCAGGCAGGCCGGCAATTTTGAGCTTAATATGCTTTAGCTGGTACCTATATCTATTAGTTGTACCCCAGACCAGCCCACCAAACATAAGACCGCCAGCCAACACGGCCGTTTGTGCTATAAACTTGGAGCGCGAAATCTTAATAACATCCTCATCTGCCTTGATATTGATTGCAGAAGGTGTAGCTAACTTTTTCAGTAGCCAGCGCCCTGCACGGAGCAAATCACCCAAAAGCATAATAGTTGCTGCCACCATTTTGCCCACCACTATCCCAAAGAGCATTGCAAGCAATATTGCTTTTACATTTTTGGGGAAATTATAATCGGCAAAATACCGTAGCCAACCCATAAACACCCAGCTACCCAAAGTGGCCAGCCAATATAAGGCCGTTATAAGCTTTCTGTATTTGGTTTGAACTCCTTTAAATGCGTATTTTAAGGCTAAGAAGGCGTAAAATTCGACAAGCAATGCACTACCCAATATCTTGAGGATAATATCCGCAGAACCATTCATAAAAGCAAATTTAATTCAAAGCTGCACATGAATATTCCCCTATCAGATATTTTAACAAAAAGAGGATAAAAAAATTATGTAATATTGCTTTCCTTATCAAAACATTAACCGTCTGTTAAAATGAAGAAATTATCCTTAATAGTTTGCATGAGTGCTTTAATAAGCGTAAGTGGCTTTGCACAAGATTTTAAAATGCCTGCTGCTAGCCCTTCAACTTCAATCGTTCAGGACTTCTCTACATCAAGTATTGAGGTCAGCTACAGTCGTCCATCTGTCAAAGGCAGAAAGATTTTTGGCGACCTAGTGCCTTACGGTAAAGAATGGCGAACCGGTGCCAACGGAGCCACTAAAGTTACCTTTGGTGAGGAAGTACGTTTTGGCACAACGGTAGTACCTGCCGGCACTTACTCTTTATATACCATTCCCGGCGAAAAAACATGGGAAGTCATTTTGAATTCCGGAACAGAAAACTGGGGTTTATCAGGCTATGATAAATCTAAAAATATTGCAAGCATCAAGGTAAATGCCATAGCACTGAAGGAAAACGTGGAAACCTTCACCATCGCTATTGAAAACGTTACCAAAAACAGTTGCGAACTGACGCTTGCTTGGGAAAAAACAAAAGTGGCTATTCCTATTAAAGCAGATAACGACCAACGTATCGAGACCTATCTCAAAGAATCTTTAAACTCAGACAAGCCACCATATTTAGTAGCTGCAAGATACTATTTCGAGAAAGGCAAACAATTAGACCAAGCTTTGGAATATGCCAACAAAGCCATCGAATCTAACCCGGATGCTTTCTATATGCATTGGTTGAAAGCCGAAATTCTCTACAAAATGGGTAGAAAAGCCGAGGCTTTAGTAGCCGCCGAAACCGCAGCAAAAGGTGCTAAAGGTTCTCCGTATGAAGCGGAATACACCAACAACTATAACAAAATGAAAAACGGCAAATACTAAGAAAACCGGATAAACAAAAAAAGCAGGTCTTATATTTTAATAAGGCCTGCTTTTTTTATCCAGTGCCTGCTCCAAGGGCATCTCAGAAGAAGAATACCGAGCAGGTGAATAACAGCTACAAACTACTGATAATACCTGTTTTCATTAATATATGCGATAACCGGTTCCGGTATCAGATATTTGATACTTTTCTTTTCCCTAATCATTTTGCGAATCATGGTGGCAGAAATTTCGATAAGCGGGGCGTGCAGCACCTGTGTGCGCTCAGACAGCGGCTCCACTACCTCAAAGCCCGGACGCTGATACACGATGATGGGATAATCTCTTAGCAGCACC
>DATGQB010000041.1:0-2533 GCA_035304405.1 Edaphocola sp. | reverse complement strand
TTTTTCACTATTTTGTGGATTATTTGCCATAATAATTTTCTTTTAAATTCCTAATGCGTAATCTGGGTTTATTCTCTTTATCAAGCGTACGAAGTGCTTCGTAAAAATTATTGCCCTGGAGCATGGCTACATGTCTTAATCGGCGAAGGCATTCACGAGGCGCCTTGCGCAGATAATTACTGAGTAATCTTTTTGCTGTAATCCCTTTTAAATTTACTTACCTAATCTGCACAGTCTTACTCTTTGTCCACCCAAGCGCCGTTGTCTTTGATAAGCTTAATGAGCTCTTCTACAGCTACTTCGCTATCCACATTACGCTTCACTACCTCCTGGCCTTTATACAATGTTATCTTGCCCACACCTGAACCCACATAGCCAAAGTCAGCATCGGCCATCTCTCCCGGACCGTTTACAATACAGCCCATTATGCCTATTTTCAAACCTTTGAGATGGTCGGTTGCAGCCTTTATTTTGGCAGTGGTTTCCTGTAAGTCAAACAGGGTGCGGCCACAGCTCGGACATGAGATATACTCCGTTCTGGAAATACGACTCCTTGTGGCTTGCAAGATGCCAAATGCCGCATCGTTGAGCATTTTTTCTTTATCAACCGCCGGTAGTGCATCATATGCCGCTTGCTTCATGCCTAGCGCCAATCCGTCACCAAAGCCATCAATCAGTAGGGCGCCGCATTCTGTAGCGAAGTGTATAAGGTGCTCATCCTGTGTGCTCCAGTAGGAGTCGTTCATTAATATTATGGGATGCTCCAACCCCATTTCCATAAGTGCAATACCCATTCTGCGTATGGCCTGCATGGCATTTTTATTTTCAGAGCTCAGGCAGAATACCACTGTCTGGTCCTCTTTTAGCAGCAATAAGTCGTTGAGATTAAACGGAAATTCAGAACTGAAACAATCCAGCATTACAAAATTGATGCGTTCGCTTTTGGCTGTTGCATTCAAATAATCTTCTAGCAAAAACACCGGAAAAGATTGTTGTTGGGCTTCGGAGGATTGCTGCTGCCAGTTTTCTGCCCAAGTGAGCATTTTAAGTGTTCCGGGCATTGCAAATGCAATGTCTTGTGGCTTGTTTACAAATATATAATCTGCGGCCGTATCGGTTATCTGCCATTTGTCAAGTGCGGCATCGTAGTGGTAGCCAATAGATTTTAATGCAAGAGCTGTAATTGGTTGTGCATATTTTGAATAGTCTGCTATAACCACAGGCACCTGCGCACCGCCTATGTTTTCCACCGCAAAAGTTGGCCTTCTTTTGTATTCAAATGGATTGTAGGGGAGCTGTTGTATGGCTGGCAGTTGCGCTTCTTGCAGTCCATACGGATTGTGTTCATAGCGTTTTACCAAATCTCTCGCTACCGGAATCTCGTACTCAGGGTTCTCTGTAAGACTCACGCGAATGGTGTCACCAATACCATCTTCGAGCAGGGTGCCTATACCTATCGCGCTTTTGATACGTCCGTCTTCTCCATCTCCTGCTTCGGTAACACCAAGATGCAGCGGATAGCACATGCCAAACTCTTCATACATGGTTTTGACTAGTAATCTGTAGGCATGTACCATTACTTGAGGATTGCTCGATTTCATAGAAATCACCATATTGTGAAAATCCTGACTGCGTGCAATACGCAGAAATTCCATGGCGCTCTCTACCATACCTATATGAGTATCACCGTATCTGCTCATAATTCTGTCACTGAGCGAGCCATGATTGGTACCTATGCGAATGGCGGTATTATACTCCTTGCATATATTGATGAGGGGTATAAATTTTTTAGCTATCCTTTCCAGCTCCTCCTGATATTCTTCGTCGGTATATGTCAGACTTTCAAATTTCTTTTTGTCCACATAGTTACCCGGATTGATGCGTACTTTTTCTATTAGCTTGGCAGCAATTTCGGCAGCATTTGGTGTATAATGAATATCTGCAACCAAAGGTGTGTGATAGCCGGCCTTGTTGATGCCCAGTTTGATATTAGCCAGATTTTCGGCCTCTTTTTTTGAAGGTGCAGTCAGGCGCACCAGTTCGGCACCGGCACGGATACAAGCAATAGCCTCCGCTATGGAGCCTTCTGTATCCATTGTGTCTTTGGTAGTCATGGTCTGCAACCTAATGGGCTGCCCCTCACCTAATAGCAGTCCACCTATATTGACAGTATGCGTTTTCAGTCTTTTGTACGAAATCAGAGAAGCGGAATAGATTTGCATGTTGCAAAATTAGTACAATTGCATGAAGGCCTTTACAACTTAGCGAGAATTATCTGCTCAAAATGCCCCACTCACTCGGCGGTTTCGCCGGCGGTTTGCGATTCTAGGCTTTTCATGATTTTTCTTTGGGCGTGCCCCCGCCGCCGCACTTGGCGTTAAGTGGTTTCTCCGCAATAAATGCCTCAAATCCTTCAGCAACACTTTCTCTAAACTCAACACTACCTCGTTTGAAACCCGACCATTCCTCAAGTACCTCAATGTCGTAATCGTCCAAATCTTGCTCGAACATGTGTGCGAATTCGTGGACCAAT
>DATGQB010000040.1:0-8043 GCA_035304405.1 Edaphocola sp. | reverse complement strand
TTTATATAAAATTATTCTTGCTTCTAATCCACTTCAATAGCTCAAAAACCATAATTTATTATGCTTTTTTCACTATTTTGTGGATTATTTGCCATAATAATTTTCTTTTAAATTCCTAATGCGTAATCTGGGTTAAAATCTGTCTCCACTTGGATTTAAGATTAAAGCATTATCAACCTGCTTTATAGTGAGCCAGCTATGGTATCCACCACCGGGGACTACCATAGCCTTTATATAATCTCCAAAAAGTCCATACTTATTAGCCACTACGGTGCTGAGCTCATGTTGCAGATTGGTTACGCAAATACTGAATCTTGGCCAAGAATACTTGTGCCATTCGGGCCGCTTGCCACTTTGCACGTTCGGCACCGGCTCCGTAAAAATGCTGGTCTACGGTTTGGGTAAACAATGCCAGCCAGCGCTCAAAATGATGCTGCTCTAATGGCAACTGTGCATGAGGAGGGAAAGGCGAACCTTCGTATGTATACTCGTCCAGTAAAATAGTCTGCCAGAAACGGTACATTTTGGCTAAGTGCTCTGGCCATCGCTCTTGAATGACACCGTTAAATATACCTCCAATTAGCGTATCCTTACGCACTTCCGCATAAAAGGTATCCACCAACAGCTTTATATCATCCAGATTATCAATAGCTTTCCGAATATTGCTCATATCATCTTTCATTTTGATAGGGCGGAAAAACATTTTCCTTTACCCCCGTCCAACTGCAAAGATAAGCGCTACAATTCTATTTCCGACATTTTTATCCGAATTAGAAATTACCATTCCCAATTGAGATGCAGATAAATATTTCTTCCAGGCCTTGGCAAGCGGTTCCAGTCTGCAAAGGTGGTATAATACCTATCGCTCAGATTGTCCACCCCGCCCTTAATCAAAAATTTACCCCAACTACCCTGCCAGCGGTAATAAGCATTTGCATGCAACAATACATAAGCAGGCAGGCCGCTCTCTCCGGAGATAATACTCACACGGCGCTGACTCGCGGCTCCTTCCAGACCAAAAGCAAGGCCCCATTGACGGAATGTCCCATGCCACCAGCTTCGATAGCTAAGAGGCTGAATCATAGGCAGCGGGCCGAAATTTCTCCCATCACCGTATCGATAAGTCCATTGGGCATCCCATAGCAATAAGCGATGTGGTCTGTAGCTCAACTGCAGCACTGCATTGAAAATCTGAGCGGCAGTCAGCTGCTCATACTGCTTCACCCCGGCAGCACCGATTGTCATTGCATTATAGTGAGCTTGGGGCATCCCCACAATATAATTATGCAGCCAATGCTGATTCAGTTGTAAGCCCGCGCTAAGTCTGGAAAGCTGTAGTTTCCATGCCGCCTGCATGGCCACCGCAGATTCCTTCGCTAAATTGGGATTGCCTAAATAATCGTATCCATCGTAGCTATTAAACAAATAAAAGCCATAAGCCTCTGAAACCGAAGGCGCACGCTCAGCACAAGACAGGCCTAATTCGGCATTCCAGATTTTCTGATGCCAATGGACAGTAAGGCCTCCCCGCTTCAGCAATCTATTTATAGCAGGCCTCATCTCGGGGTAAAAAATACGGAGGCTCTGCAGGCCCATTTCATTTGCTACTTGATTTCGCTGGGCGGCGAGCCCCAGACTGACCCGGGCATGCATGCCCGAAGCAAGCCTCCAGGTATCGTCGATACTGGCATCTACATAATAGGTGTGCACATCAGGCCAGGTGAGCATAAACATGTCCTTCTCTCCGGGATGATTTGCATACATGGTCATTTCGGCATAAGAGCGATTGAAATGCCCGTTGAGGTCGAGGCGCCATTTATGTTGTCCATTTTTTTGACCCTTAAGCTGACTAAATCCACCCAGTGTAGTGCTCCGCCCCGGCATATCCATGCGAATAGGCACATTGGGCCGCTGGCTATCATCCATAATATGCCGCACATGGTTGCCGTAGAGTTTGGTGGTCCATTCAGCTAAATTTTCCTTGAGCGGTTTTCGTCTATATTGCACACTGGCAATCATTGCCTCCGCGAGCCGCACGTCCATAGGCAGTGCCGGGTAGCCCACATCTACAGCTCTGTCGTAAATAGACGAAAACACAATTTCACTGCGGCTACTGGTGCGCCAGCCCAGCGTGGCTCCCATATTGTATTTTGAATATTGAGAAAAAGCTTGCTTTGCTCCCCCTCCAATGCGATAATTTTCTGCATCGCGCATACTAAGGTCAAAGTCTGCATAATATGTCTTGCGTCGAAATGTGCCACTTGCCCCTAATAGCTTCAACTGATTATTACTTTCATAACCCGAAAAGAGTCCGAAATTATTCTTTGTGCTACCAAAATGGCTCTTACGGCGTTGCAAGTCAATACTCCCGGCAATGCTGGCGCCACTGCTGCCCATAGCTCCGGATTGAATATGCGCAGCAGATAAATTGGTGATTTCGACATAAGAAGTAACAGGGTCCATCTTATCTGTACAGGCAGCATAGATACGCATGCCATCGATGGTAATTATGCTACGCTCGCTACTCATTCCATTGATTAGCGGCTCTGCTGCATAAGGCCCGCGACGCAACATATTAAGCACTCCGGAGCTCTCCAAATAATCATCCACTGAGCCATAAGGCTTCACTTTCTGCGCGGGTGTCTGGCGCGGCGCGATGACGATGACCTCATCCAAACTTACAGGAGTGAGCGTATCGGACAGCGACTCCTGCCCAATTGCATGAAGGCACAGCAGCATGAAAACTGCTGCGCCAATATATTTATTAAACATGTAAAATGGTCTTTTGTTTCAGGAAAACGGCGGCATAGGACGGCCAACCCATCAAAAAATATTCAACTAAAACTCCAATTCAAGATATAGAGAGCTGCTCTCATTGTCCTCAGTAATAGGCTCCCCTTTTATGGTCTCACCCAGTTGATTGAGCAATACCATATTGATTCTCCAATATCCGGTCATCGTCAGACTTAAATTACCTTTATAAAAACCATTGGGGTGGTAGGTCAAGTCTGTATTATTGGGGGAACCATGATTACCCATAGTAGGCATACGAGGGTCGATTTTTATGATATAATCCTTTACCTCTTCTATATGATGCCCCATATGCGATTGAAACAAACCCACTTCCATTTCATTGATACCAACTATTGGCTCAGATGGCGCTTTGAGCGCAATAACATAGCTCTTTCCGTCTGCACCCAAGAACTGCTGTAAGGTACGCCGTGGGGAAGGCCTCACCGATACACGGCCAAGCAATTGATAACTTTGCCCATTAAGCACATAGGTAAACTCAAGTTGCCAATAATCTCCATCTCCCTCTGAGGCCATGGTAAATATGGCAAAAGCCTGAAACCAAGAGGCTTTATCCGCTATGGCAATATCTGCATGCGGGCAAGAATGGCTATGACCGGAAGACATGTACATCATGGGCAACCAGCTCATCGAGGCAGGATAAAGCACATTACCCTGCTTGTCTTCCAATTGAAAATAAACATCATTATATCCAACAGTCAAAGTTCCGGAGCGACTGTAAACACCGATTCTATGGTGCTCGTTTTCAATATATTGCACCAACCTTAGTTTTTCATAAAGATTTTGCTCAGAGGGCTTTTCATCCTTTGTACATGCAGCAAATAAAAACAAAGTCAACACCGCGACTATAATAGAACGCATATAACTACTAGCTAATTTCATTGTAAAATTCATTTAAATGTGAAAATCATAAGTAAGGTGCAGGCATCCTCTTTTTACACAAAGCATATAGCCATGCTACAAGTGTATTGAGACGCAAACACATGAGTGCCCACTGCAATAGCAATCGGCAAAAACAAAGGGGAAAAATGAAACTAAACTAGCAAACAGGAGGGTGAAAACATTGCTGTATAAAGGAAAACCTATAATTATCGGAATAATAAGATTGATGCGCCAGCGGCTCGCTTACAAAAAGGCTGATAGCATGAACGCATATTGATTGTAGCGGGCACCACACAGTCTCTGCCTGCAACAATTTGAGCAGCGTTAAAGCAGCCTCATTACTTTCGCTACCCCCATTCTCAGACCAGAAACACTTACCATTACATTGCATTTCCGGCTTTGCCTTGTTTTTACAGAAATAGCTAATAAATAACTGCTGGTCGCATTGGTAAAGCGTAGAAAGCACAGGATTCTTTATCGTTGCCATAAGCACGATTAACAACAAAATTATAGAAGTAATCCTGCGCTTCACCACTAATACTATAATATAATGTTTGAAAAAATTCCGATTAGGTAAGCCATGCTACTGCACCGTAGCATTTATACCTCTGTCGATAAGCGCTTCACAGCGCGGGCGCAAATCATCAAAGCTACCTTTTTTAACCGCATACTTACCAGACATATGAATAATGATAGCACATTGCTCCGCACTTTCTGGTGTATGGTCACAAATATCAATAAGTGAAGTTATCACCCAGTCAAATGTATTCACATCATCATTCCACACTACCAGACTGTACAATGCGTCTGTAGCTTCTGCTACCAAAACCTCATTATCTTCCTCGATAAAAGGCTGATGCTGCTGTGCATGTGTCTTAAAGTAACTTTCCGACTCCATATTCATATCCATAATCACTACATTACTCTTTCAGTATGCAAAATTAAGCAATTTAGCAGAGAATTAAAAAGCCCGACCACGTACGCCGATAAATTTTACCTGTTGAGCTTACTATGCTTACGACCGTAGCCAAAATAAATAATAAATCCAATAAAAAGCCAAACGCCCAAGCGCAACCAGTTGTCAGCACCCAACCCGTACATCATAGCAACGCAAATCAGCACACCGATAATAGGCAATACCGGCACAAATGGCACTTTGAATTTTCTCTCTAAGTCCGGAGCCTTTTTGCGCAGAACAATTACCGCTATACATACCAAGCTGAAGGCAAATAATGTGCCTATACTGGTCATATGCCCTACTACATGTCCGGGCACAAATGCAGCAAACAGCGCCACCAGCAACAAAATAATCAGATTACCTTTATAGGGCGTTTTATATTTTGGATGCAGTTGAGAAAAGGCAGCCGGCAATAACCCGTCTCTACTCATAGAATAAAACACACGACTCTGCCCCATAAGCATTACCAGAATCACAGAGGAAAAACCTGCAAGTATAGCCACCGTTACGCTCTTGCTCAGCCAAGATTTATCGGGCATAGCCTCCGTAATAGCAGCAGACACCGAAGCCTCACCACCCCTTGCCGGGTCTCTGAAGAACTCCAATGGTACCAAGCCGGTGAGCACGTGAGCAAACAAGACATATAATAAGGTACAAATGAGCAAAGAACCGATAATACCAATGGGCATCGCTGTTTTAGGATTTTTGGTCTCCTGAGCAGCGGTACTTACCGCATCAAAACCGATAAAGGCAAAGAACACAGTTCCTGCGGCACCTAAAATACCCATCCAGCCACCAAACTGATGCAGCACGCCCTGATGGTCAACATAGACTGTAGCTTCCGGAATATAAGGGTCGTGATTCAGAGGATTGATATAAGACCATCCAAATATAATCAGCATTAATACAATAGACACTTTCAATACCACTACCAGATTGTTGACAAAGGCCGACTCCTGAATACCACGAATAAGCAGAAACGAAATGGCAGTAACAATTCCCAGAGCGGGTACATTCATAATGCCTCTAACCCCTTCTTTAGACACCTGGAATGGAGAGTGACACCATTCATACGGTATAGGCTTGGCATGCATTATTTCCACAAGAAAATTATTCAGATATTCACTCCAGGCAATGCCCACGGTGGCCGCCCCCACAGCATATTCCAAAACCAAATCCCAACCGATGATCCATGCGGCCAGCTCCCCCATCGTAGCATAAGTATAGGTATAAGCACTGCCTGATATAGGAATAGAAGATGACAACTCTGCATAACACAATCCGGCAAACGCACATCCCAATGCTGCAATGACAAATGCTATTGTAACCGCCGGACCAGCCTGATGCGCGGCCGCGTTCGCGGTCTGCACAAACAAACCTGCGCCAATAATAGCTCCGATACCCAACGATATCAGGGCTATGGCACTAAGCGTTTTCTTAAGTCCTTTTTCTGATTCACCGGCTTCTGCTAATAACTGACTTACCTGCTTTCTGGCAAAGAGTCGATTCATATCTTGTCATTTTTTTTTGCGTCTCAAACCTATAGCATTTTTTTTAAAAAGACAACAAAATGCCCATTTTTAAAAAGTGCTACATTTGCATTAATGGAGATAAATTTTTTCAAATATCAGGGCGCGGGCAATGATTTTGTCATTATCGACAACCGCTCAGGCACACTGCATTTAACCCATGAGCAAGTGGCTCTTCTATGCCACCGACGCTTTGGCATAGGTGCCGACGGACTCATGCTTTTGCAATCTGAGCCGGGTTTCGACTACCGCATGCTGTATTATAATGCCGACGGGCTCGAAAGCACTATGTGTGGCAACGGGGGCCGGTGCATAGCAGCTTTTGCCTATCATATTGGTGCCGCAGGTAAAGAACAGCACTTTATGGCCATAGACGGGCCACACCAAGCGATAATCATTGAAGATGGAGAGGTGAAGCTTCAGATGACAGATGTACAGCATATTGAATATGAAGAGGATGCCACTATACTTAACACCGGTTCTCCACATTATGTACATTTCACCAGCCACATCGACCAGATAGATGTGAACAAAGAAGGCCGTCGCATCCGCAATTTGGAGCGCTTCCAACCCAAGGGTATTAATGTCAATTTTGCCAGCTATCACGAAGACCATATCAAAATCCGCACCTATGAGCGTGGCGTAGAAGCCGAAACGCTGGCCTGTGGTACCGGCGTTACCGCAGTGGCCATAGTAGCAGCCTGCGGCAAGACGGGGCATATACATACCAAGGTGCAAGCACTGGGGGGCATGCTCAGTGTATCTTTTGAAAAGATTGATAATCAGACTGTAAAAAATATCTGGCTTCAAGGACCAGCCAAAATGGTGTTTAAAGGCAGTATAAATTGCTAAGTTTTCCGCATCACTTCTTAACTTCGTATCATGCATTTTGTACAAACCATATATATCAACAACAAACCTTTGGTGCTCACCAACTCGGCAGAGGCCTACCTGGCTAAGCATCCCGTGGCCCAAGGCTATGACCGCTATGTAGGTGCTTTTCATAGAAATTTCAGAATGGCCAAAAAGCTGCTGGACAGTGCCTTCAGTCACGGGGTAATCATTGAAGATATTGATGTGGACATCCTCCGGAAGGAATTGCACAACTATTTCAAGACCGTATACGCGGGTGGCGGACTGGTACGGAATGGCGATGGTGCCGTACTTATGATTTATCGCCGAGGTAAGTGGGACTTACCCAAAGGAAAACTCGACGAAGGAGAGGATATTGCCGATTGCGCCCTCCGCGAAGTTACAGAGGAAACCGGCATAAGTGGGCTTGCGCTTGGTGATGAAATCCTACGTACTTATCATATTTATACAGAGCGCGATACAGACATACTGAAAGAAACCGTATGGTACAATATGAGTGTGGTTGGAGCTCCGGAACTCCAACCCCAGGCGGAGGAAAATATCCTGGAAGCCAAATGGGTACCGCAGGAGCAGATTTATGATTATGTCAAACATTCCTATCAGGGAATAAAAGACGTGCTCAGCGCAGAAAAGCTACTCAAGTTCTAGTCCTATCAAGTTCATTGTTATCTGAGCCTGCCCCGCCGCCGGAGTATGACTTTTTGCAAACTTTTGCCTATCGCGAACTTGTAATGGCACAGCTCAATACTACAAATATGTTTGGAAGCGGGTCGGGTGCACTGCATTCGCAAGCTTCGCCATAGTTGCGTTGAGACTTACTTGAACCGCAAGTCCTTGCAGCGCTCCATGTATTGCCCGCTACTGCGGGCTTCCCATGGCTGTCTCTCACGCATTTGTACAACAGCAGGGTCGCTGTAAAGGCTGCTGCCATCCATAGCCAGCACGCCTACTATGGGTTTGGGAATTAAACCCAGATTACGCATTAGACTC
>DATGQB010000039.1:0-9034 GCA_035304405.1 Edaphocola sp. | reverse complement strand
CAGAAACGGAAGAGCGCATCAAAGAGCTCTCAAAAGCTACTATCCGCTGCATTCCATTGGATAATCCGCAAGAAGAAGGCAAGTGCGTTCTTACCGGTAAGCCAAGCAAGGAGCGCGTTCTGTTTGCTCGGGCATATTAATCTGGGTTAATATTAGATTAATCATTTCCTGCGACTGAATCTGACTTAGGTTCAGTCGCTTTTTTATAGCCATCCTGTTATCGGAGCATCTGTTTTGGGCGTGCCCCGCCGCAGATTCATTGGCAGGTCGGCACCTTATATCTCGAGTTGTGTTTTTGTAGAAGTATCGGTCGTCCATTTGGGGTGGTGGGTCGGGTGAACTGCGTCCGCAACCTTCGCCTTATAGCAACATTTGGTTGCTATAAGACTCGCTTGTACTGCAAGTCCTCGCAGCGCAGTATGGAAGCCTTGTATCACCTTGCCACACCGGTAGGTTTTGTGGAGCCTTCAGCAATATTGTTGCTGCTTATCATGCGCTGCTGCGGGTATTCCATGGCGGTCCCTCACGCGCATGGCTAGCATTTTTTTCCCAGTTGTGGAGACAAAAAAAGCACTTTATGGAAGAGGTGCTTTTTTAATACGTTTATTTTTACGGGTTATTTGTCCTTACGCTTGTAGTGTAGTTGAGCCAGACCGCTGGCAAACTGCTTAGTGGCCACCAGTTCTAAAAGTTGTTCAGGCCGGTGCTCTTCAAACAATCTTACTCCCGAGCCCAGTAAAATCGGTACCACAGATATTACCATTTCATCTATCAGGTGGTTGCGCAAAAGGTCGTTGATAACACTGGCACCGCCGTCACAATAGATATCCTTGCCTTCCTGAGTCTTTAACCCAGATTACGCATTAGACTCTTTATATAAAATTATTCTTGCTTCTAATCCACTTCAATAGCTCAAAAACCATAATTTATTATGCTTTTTTCATTATTTTGTGGATTATTTGCCATAATAATTTTCTTTTAAATTCCTAATGCGTAATCTGGGTTTAATCTGCGTATCAGTTCTGACGGGCTCCCCTTGAAAAATTTTGTACGCTTCGTATCCGCTAATGGATGGTGTGTGATCACATATACATCCCTGCTACCATTATCGTAGTGCGTGTTACTTACGTGTTTCATCACATAGTCATAGGTTTTGCGGCCTATAACTATGGTATCTATGCCCGCTACAAAATCCGTATAGCCGTAGTCTTCGTCGGGGCGGTCCACCAGACTCAAAAAGTTTAGGTCATGATTGGGCTTGGCGATATAGCCATCAAGGCTCATGGCAATAAATAGTCGTACTTTGCGCATATCTTAGGGTTTTACTGAGCATTGTTGAGCTCTAGCAGTACCTTCACCAAATCATATTGAGCTTGCCATAAGTCCTGAGCTGCTTTGTTATGTGCCGTCAGGCTCTTATTGTATTCAGATAGTAGTAATCGTCCGGCCTTGTAGGCGTTCTCGTCATTATTTCTCGCTTCAAGGGCCAGCGCCTCAATGCGTCCATAGCGCGCTACTTTCTTTTGCGCAGCATCTATGCGGGCTTTTTTCTGCTCCTGGCGTATCTGTTCATTTTTTTGTTCTTCCGCAAGTTTCAAGCCTGTAATATCCAGATTGATGCGTTCCTTACTCAAAGTTGGTTTTACGGTCCAGTATGCTGAGAGCGGCATTCTTATACCCAAATTTACAAAACTATTGCCATACCAGTAATCCGAATTCATTATCTTGAAGTCATTACTATAATGTTGAGCACCCAGATATGCATTAGCGCTCAGGGTAGGCAGTAATTGTGCTTTCGCGCTATTGAGTTTAAGTTTGCTTAGCGCTTGCTCAAATTGTAATTTGTCTATTTCCAGGTTCTGAAATTCTTTCGCTGCAACAAATGCCTGAATGGCATCAATGTCAGAAGCTAGATGCTGCACACCGTCCAGATTCAAGTATTTGCGTAGCTCCCAGTCCGCCTCGGTCAGTACTCGCCAGGCCTCGGCCAGTGCTATTTGTTTGCGTTCGGCTTCCTGCTGCGCGCTGATGTATTCTGCACTACTTGCGCGCCCGGCTTCGTAGCGTACTTTACTGATTTGTAGTATTTCCTCGTAGTGTGCAGCATCCTGTTGAGCAGTCTGGTATTGCTTAGTGGCCAATACTACTGAAAGGTAGGCCAGCGTTGCATTTTTTCTCCAGTCCTGTATATTTTTTTGCTGGCTTAATTCCTGTTGTTTTATGCTTAGTTCTTGCTGAGCAATGTCGTATTTTCTTTTGGGGTCAAATAATGCCCACTCCAACTGTACCCCAGCCTTGGCGCTCCATTTGGTTGCAAATCTGAGAGGGATGATGGCCCCCTCGTCTGCATTAGGGTCAAATGCAATCGCAGGTACAGGTGTTACCGGTCTGATGAGATTGCTTTGGATATTAGCATCTGCATAGACTACTGGCAGACGTTTGTTATATAGTTCCCACAGCTCAGATGCTTTTACTTCAGCCATGAGCGAGTCCTGTTGGTAATTGCTGCTTTCTGCAACTTTTTCCCAAAGCTGCTCAATACTAAGTGACTGTGCAAAAGTGTATGCAGGTAAGCTGCTTAATATTGTAAAGATTATCTTTTTCATATCTAAAATACCGATGCAGGTTCGAGCTTGGTTATTTTTCTAACGGCAAACAATGAGCCCCCGACCGAAATGAGCAAGGTTATAAATAACAGGAATGATGCAAAGGCTACATTGATATCGATGACCAATCCGGCTTTCACCACGCCAAATTTGAATCCATACAGTAAAATCATAGCAATAACATAGCCTATAAGTGCGTAAAGAAAAGCCTGCGCAATAATCAATCTGTTTACATAGCTCTTCTTAGCGCCAATAGCTTTTAAAGTACCATAATCTTTGATACGGTCCAATGCGGAGGAATACAGGGTAAGACCTATGATAAAGAAGCCACTAATCATCGCAAACAATACCAAAGTGCCAAAGCTCATACCCATATTGGAGGTAACCATAATTTCCATCACGGAGGAGTTGCGTAGCTTTTCCGGGTCCCAGGCTTTCAGGTTGGGAAAGAGTTGTTGCACTTCTTTTGCCACTTCTGCCTTGTTGGCCTCCGGTTTTAGGCGGGCAATAATGATGCTCACCGTAGCCGGCGATACATGAGCCAGATTACGCACATTCTCCATAGAGGTGTACATCAGGCTGGCGCCGAATGCCTGAGCGTTTTGGGTAATCACATTAATCTTGGCGCTCTTACCGTTTATTTCAATAGGTTTATTCAGAAATAGGTCTGTATTCCATGATTTTGCGGCGTACCATTCTGCAGATACGGTATAAGGTTGCATCAGCGATAATACGCTACCCTCTTTGATTTTATTGGCCGTAGGCCCCATGACAAATTCAGGGGCATCGCAGCCAACAAGCGTTACGGCAGCTGTTTTACCATCCAGGAAGCTTGCATTGGCCGGTGCCAGCACCACAGGATAAGTTTGTTGCACGCCTTGTAAGCTGGCAATTTGGCGCACCAATCTGCTGTCAATACTATTCACCGTATTCACATTGTTGCTTTGCGCTTCGATAATCCAGAGCTCATTCTTTTGCACCGGTGCGTTGCCCACCAGATTGCCCATCAGCTTCATTAAATAAAACATGAGCCCCAGTTGTTGCCCTATCAAAAAGATGCTGATGACTATCGCAGTGATGATGCCAATGCTTTTGGCCCTGTCGAAGCGAATGAATTTATATGCAAGTTTTAACATGTTATTTCAGTTGAATAATGCATTCGACCTTTGCATTTACACTCCAGCCTTTACTGTCCTCAATGCTGATTTTGATTTGACGCACCCTTCTGTCTTCGCCCTCATTGGCTGTTTCGTATAAGATAGACTTATTGGATAATATTGGGGCAACATAAGCTACTTTACCATTTAGGTAAATATCTTTTCGGCCCAGCGGGAAAATTTGTACTTGCTGTCCCTGCTTAACGTCGTTGGCAAATAGCTCGTCTACCTCTGCCTGGACAATCAGTGAGTCTAAATTATAAATTTTACCCAGTTCTTCCGCAGCGGTTACCATTTGACCCACTTTTGCAGCAAAATCGAGCAACACACCGGAGCGGGCCGCTTTAATTTGATAATCGCTGTTGACATTTTGCGTTTTTCGCAATTGAATATTCTGTTCCTGCATTTTGGCTTGTAAAGCGGCTAGCTTTTGGCTCAGCCCTTTTACACTTGCTTCGTTTTGTTGCCAGGTGGAATAGTCGGCGTTTACTTTTTCCTCAGTTTCTGCTTTTTTGTCAAAGAGCGCTTTTGAGGTCTCATATTTCTTTTTCCATTCTGCGGCGAGGATACGCGCTTTGTTGAGTTCCTGCTGTTGGGCATTGTACTCCGCTTTCAGGCTGTTTAGCTGTGTGCCTGCCTGTGCTACATCCAGCTGTGCATTATCAGCTTCTAGCATGAGCAGGGTTTGGCCTGCGCGCACCGTTTCTCCTTCTCCAACCATTATTTTCTGAATAATGCCCTGAGCTCCGGCAGCTACCACTGCCCAGTCTTCAGCAGAGGTAATCTTACCGATGGCATGTACCTCAGATACTGCTTCCAATATTTCCTGATTGCTTTTGTTTGGTGCTTTCTCCTCCTTTTTTGAAGTGCAGGAGGCAAATAAAGCCAGCAACAATGCTGTACTATTTATAATCTTCTTCATTTTTTATGGTATTAGAGACTTTACCTTCTTCAACATAAATGACACGATCAGCAAATTTTCTTAAGCGTAAGTCGTGGGTTACAATAATCACAGCTTTGCCCGATTGAGCCAGTTGTTTTAATTCTTTCATGATGGCCTCTGCGCTTTTAGCGTCCAGAGAAGCTGTGGGTTCGTCACAAAGTATGATATTTGGATTGGTAACCAAAGCTCTGGCAATCGCTACCCGCTGTTTTTGGCCACCACTGAGTTTCTTGGGTAGGTTGTGCATACGCTGTCCCAGTCCTACTTCCTGAAGGGCTTTGATGGCTCGCTCACGCGCTTCTTTTTGTGGCACTTTTTGAAGAATCATAGGTTGCATCACATTTTCCAGCGCAGTGAGCGGTTCGATAAGATTAAACTGCTGAAATACAAAGCCAATCTCATGCAGGCGCAAAGCTGCCAGCTCGGACTCATTCAGCTTGGTGACATTTTTGTCTCGGTAAAACACTTCACCTTCGGTGGGATAGATGACGCAACCTAATATGGAGAGTAGGGTGGTTTTGCCACTACCGGAAGGACCCATAATGAGTGTTAGTTTTTGCGTATCAAAACTGATACTGGTAGTGTCCAGGGCGGTGATAGTAGTGTCGCCGGTCTTGTACACTTTCTTTACATTAGAGAGGGTCACTATTGGCTCCTGCATAACGGTTTCTTAAATAGGTCTGCAATAAGGAATCAATCCTGCTGCAAAGGTCGCTAATAATCAATGCAAATGTTTGCTTTCGCGATAAATATTTTCCTAAAGTATTGTGCAACTAGCTTATTAACAATTGGATAATGGATTTTGTTTTATTAATTCTGATTTATTCACAAAAAGTTGTTTCTTTGTGCTTTAATTTAAAGTTAGAGGAGGCTAACAAATGAATTATTCTGTTCGAATATTTATGCGACGAGCTGCGCTGCTACTGCTGGCGGTCCACGTGTTTCTTGCACACCTGGCTTTGGGGCAAGAGCGCATATACGGCAAAATTGTCAGCGATAGTGGAGCAGTGGTGGGGGCAAGTGTGAACATCCTAGAGCTGGAACAGTCAGCGCGTACGGATACGGCTGGTAGTTTTTTGTTTTCAGGGTTAGAGAAGGGGCGTTACCACCTGCAGATTACGCATCATGAATTTGATGAAACAATATATGCAGTAAGCCTGCCCTTGAATGATGCTCTTGTCATCAATCTGAAACCCCATGCTTTGCCGGATTATGTAGTGCGGGCAAACCGACCGGCAGTGGCCAAGCAGCCAACAATAATAGGACAGGAAGTCTATAATGCCTCTTTTTTTAGGAAGAGTGTCAGTCCTACTCTTATTGAAATGCTGCAGCACGTAAATGGTGTGCGCCCGCAGGTAAGCTGTAACGTGTGTAATACCTCTGAGATTCAGATTAATGGCCTGGAAGGGCCCTACACAATGGTGCTCATTGATGGGATGCCCATAATGGGCGCACTTGCCTCAGTGTACGGATTCAGTGGTATTCCGCGGCAGATAATCGATAGGGTCGAAATTACAAAAGGTCCTGCCGCTACCTTGTATGGGAGTGAGGCGGTTGGCGGGGTAATCAATATCCTCACCCGTAGTGCACAAGGAGCAGACAGCTGGGCCTTGGACGTGCAAGGTACCAGCTGGCGGGAATGGAACGCAGATTTTGCTCATAAGCTTAAGATTGGCAAGAAGGTTCATGCGCTGCTGGCTGCAAATTATTTTCATTATATGCATGCACAGGACCTCGATAAAGATAACTTTACTGATGTGGCGCTGCAGCAACGATGGGCATTATTCAACAAGTGGCACTTTAGCCGCCCTCAGGGAAGAATGTTTAATCTAGCGGCCAGATACGTGTACGAAGATAGATGGGGTGGAGAGCTACAATGGAAAAGGCAGTACCGAGGCACTCAAGAGGCCTATGCCGAAAGTATCTTCACGCATAGGCTGGAGATGATGGGTAATTATCAGCTTCCGGTACAGGAAAATATGCAATTGCAGTTTAGTGGCAATATGCACCGGCAAAACAGTGCTTACGGAGATAGGATGTTTTTGGCAGAGCAAAGAATATTTTTTGGGCAGTTGTTGTGGGATAAACCCATTGGGGGCCACGCGCTAAGGGCCGGCCTCGCGTACCGATATAGCTATTATGATGATAACACACCGGCTACCGGCTTTAATAGCACTCCTATGGGCGCCACCTGGTTGCACAGTCACCTGCCCGGATTATTTGTAGAAGACAGTTGGTCTGTCAATCATTATCATCAGTTAATGGGAGGTTTGCGGTATGACTATCATAATCTTCATGGAAATATTTTCTCTCCAAGACTGGGCTACAAATGGCATTCCCGTGATGAAAATACCATTATTCGGATAGGAACCGGCTCCGGATATCGCGTAGCGCATATTTTCTCTGAAGATCATGCAGCGCTATCCGGCGCTCGGGAGATTATGGTGGAAGAACGGCTAAGGCCCGAACGCTCATGGGCAGTAAATGCCTCAGCAGAACGGAAATTGCTTGTCGGCGATGGCATAATGAGCCTGGACGCCTCTTTGTTTTATACGCATTTCTTCAACAAAATAGTACCCGACTATGATACAGACCCGAATAAGATAATATTTGGAAACCTAAACGGGTTTGCGGTATCAAAGGGGATGGCCTTGATGCTCAATTGGCAAACCGACATTGGCTGGAGTATGCAGGCAGGGGCGACGCTTAAGGATGTCTATACTGTTGAGAACGAAGAGAAGCAAGGGCAATTGTTTTCGGAGCGCTTCAGCGCTACCTGGGCCTTGTCTTACAATATATTAGGCAAGGGGCTTACTATTGATTATACAGGTAATGTGTATAGTCCTATGCGTTTGCCTCTTTTGGGCGCCTTAGACCCTAGACCGGAGTACTCTCCATGGTGGAGCGTGCACAACCTGCAACTGACCAAGGCTATACCTAGCGGGCCGGAAGTAATTTTTGGCGTAAAAAATCTCTTGAATTGGACACCGGCCAAAGCTGCTCCTTTCTTGATAGCAAGGGCGCATGACCCCTTTGATAAGCAGGTAGTTTTTGATGCAGATGGCGCTGCTCTTCCTAGCCCCGACAATCCATATGCGCTGACTTTTGACCCTGGCTATTCCTATGCCCCCAATCAGGGCAGGCGATGGTATGTAGGCTTGCGCTGGCAATGGAATAAGAATTGATGAAAGAGTTCTAGAATAAATTCATTTTTTTGTAAAAAAGAAACCTATATGTTTGACGGAATCATACAGTATTTGTCTGAGATGAGCGCCGTGAAGGCGGCACTGATAGCTACAATTGGTACATGGCTGCTGACAGCAGTGGGAGCGGCAGCCGTTTTCCTTTTCAAGAAGACCAATAAAAAGGTGATGGATGGTATGCTGGGCTTTTCCGGTGGGGTCATGATTGCTGCCAGTGTATGGAGCCTGATTATACCCGCCATTAATATGAGCGGAGGTGAGGGGTTTTTAAAAGTACTTCCTACGGTAGTGGGTATCCTATTAGGAGCCGGCTTTTTATACCTTTTAGATAAAGTAATGCCCCATTTTCATGTGAATCTGGAGCGCACGGAGGGGGTAAAATCGCCATTGCAGCGTACAACCCTAATGATACTGGCTATCACCTTACATAATATACCTGAAGGGCTTGCAGTAGGGGTGATGTTTGGCGGGGTGGCCGCAGGTTTGCCCGAGGCTACTATTGGTGGGGCCTTTGCCTTGGCATTAGGTATTGGTTTGCAGAATTTACCGGAAGGTGTTGCCGTATCCATGCCCTTGCGTCGGATGGGCTTTAGTAGGAGAAAGAGCTTCTTTTATGGTCAGCTGTCTGCCTCGGTAGAGCCTATGGCCGGAGTGCTGGGAGCTTTGGCAGTTGGATTTTTTACACCCATACTGCCGTATGCACTCGCATTTGCTGCAGGTGCCATGATATTTGTGGTAGTGGAAGAGGTGGTGCCGGAGGCGCAGCAGAATAAAGACTCTGATGTGGCAACTATTGGTTTTATTGGTGGTTTTTTGGTAATGATGAGTCTGGATGTGGTACTAGGATAGTCAAGTGCCCTTTTGACAAAAACGTTAGCCTTAGCCACGCGTGAGGGGCAGGAACGGAAAGCCCACAGCAGCGCACGAATGACTATTTTATTGAAGCGCCTAATGCTTTTGCTGCCGACCCTAGAAATAGCCACATGCATAAACCCAGATTACGCATTAGACTCTTTATATAAAATTATTCTTGCTTCTAATCCACTTCAATAGCTCAAAAACCATAATTTATTATGCTTTTTTCACTATTTTGTGGATTATTTGCCATAATAATTTTCTTTTAAA
>DATGQB010000038.1:0-13342 GCA_035304405.1 Edaphocola sp. | reverse complement strand
AATAATTTTCTTTTAAATTCCTAATGCGTAATCTGGGTTTAATAAGGGGAAAATAAAAAAAAGTCGCACTCAAAAATGAATGCGACCTATATAAAGAGCAGAAGACGAGATTCGAACCCGCGACCCCAACCTTGGCAAGGTTGTGCTCTACCAGCTGAGCTACTTCTGCATTTAAATGCCTTGATAATGCTGAGCAAAATTAAAAAATCACAAATTAAATTCCGAAAAAAATTTTGCTCAATTTTCGTGCCCCAGGCCGGACTTGAACCGGCACGGACATTGCTGCCCACAGGATTTTAAGTCCTGCGTGTCTACCAATTTCACCACCAGGGCATCAATAATAAATTATAAAAAGAACATTTAAACTACACTGCAAACGGTGTTTGCAATATGAGAGCAGAAGACGAGATTCGAACCCGCGACCCCAACCTTGGCAAGGTTGTGCTCTACCAGCTGAGCTACTTCTGCTTTTGATAAATTCTGAGAACTATTCCCGTTTGGGATTGCAAAGATAAGCAGTTAATTTTAATTGACAAATATTTTTTTGGGGGTGGGCGCATTTTTTTGCGCTCACCCCATCTAATACTAATAGTCGTATGATACACCTACATAATTATGTGGTGTAATGGCTTTAAGTTCGGCCTTAACGGCATCGCTAACAGATAAGCTGTCGATGAATGCGTGCAGGGTCTGCTGGTTGATACCGCCTTTACCACGGGTGAGTTCTTTCAGCGCTTCGTATGGTTGTGGGTAACCATCTCTACGCAGAATTGTTTGTATGGCTTCTGCTACTACTGCCCAGTTTTGCTCCAGGTCTTCGTGTAACTTTTCTTCATTAAGCAACAGTTTGCCCAAACCTTTTTCAATAGAGCGCAGTGCAATCATTGCATGGGCTACAGGTACTCCTATATTGCGCAGCACAGTAGAATCGGTAAGGTCGCGCTGTAGGCGGCTTACAGGTAGTTTAGCACTTAGGTGCTCGTACAATGCATTGGCAATACCCAGATTACCTTCTGCATTTTCAAAGTCTATAGGATTTACTTTGTGCGGCATAGCAGAAGAACCTACCTCGCCGGCTTTAGTTTTTTGTTTGAAATACTCCATAGACACATAAGTCCAGATATCTCTGCACAGGTCTATTAAAATGGTATTGATACGCTTAAGGGCATCAAACTGAGCAGCAAGATTGTCATAATGCTCTATTTGAGTGGTATATTGCATACGCTGCAAGCCGAGGCGCTCATTGACAAATTCATTACCAAAAGCTATCCAATCCTGAGTAGGGAATGCTACTTTGTGGGCGTTGAAATTTCCGGTAGCACCACCAAATTTTGCGGTATAAGGCAGGTAGGCAAATAAATCTACCTGATTTTGCAAGCGCTCTACAAATACCATAATTTCCTTACCCAAAGTGGTAGGCGATGCCGGCTGACCATGCGTTTTGGCGAGCATAGGAATTGTTTTCCATGAGCGAGCCATATTGCGGAGCTCGGCAATAATATTGAGTAAGTAAGGAAGATACACTGACTCCATAGCATCTTTCCAAGACAAAGGAATTGCGGTATTATTGATATCCTGAGAGGTGAGCCCGAAGTGCACCCATTCTGTAAGCGCAGCAGCACCCAGCTCATTGAGTTTTTCTTTAATAAAGTATTCAACTGCTTTTACATCATGGTTGGTAACCTTTTCGGTTTCCTTTACTTTTTGTGCATCCTCTTCGGTCATTTCTTCATATATGGCACGTAAGCGGCTTGCAGTAACTCCTTCTGGAAGGGAAAAGAAATTCTTTTCTGCTAAAAATATAAAATACTCTATTTCAACCTGAACGCGATATTTTATCAATCCAAATTCGGAAAAGAAAGGAGCCAGCTCCTCAACCTGCTTTTTATATCTACCATCAACGGGACTAATGGCTAATAAGGGTGCAAATGCCTGCATATATTGTGGATTTTAAAGAATGTTTGAAGCCACAAAAGTACAACCAATTTCTCTGAAACGGTAATTATGAGACATTGGCTAGCCCAGGCGGGCTATGAAGGTCATATTTGCCACTCAAAATGAATATATGCATAAAAATGACTCCCCCTAAAAGCGTGAATTTTAATACTTTTCGGTAAAAATAGAAGTGACAATGCTTCAAATTGAATAATTTTAGCCCTTATAACTTGATATACAAAATATGAAATCATTTTTTTCCTGCACCAAGGGCTGCGGCGTTTATCTTTTTTCCTTTCTTTTTATTTTGATGGCCATACAAGCTAATGCTACCTGGGTAAAGGGTACAGTGAAAGATGTAGAAGGCAATCTGCTGAGCTTTGCAGCAGTATATGTAGAAGATACCAAAAAGGGTACAACTGCAAATGAAGACGGACAGTATGCTCTGGAAGTACCCGAGGGAAATACCACAATAGTAGTCAAATATCTGGGCTATAAAACAGCCAGTAAAACCGTTTTTGTAAGCGGCAAAAGCATGCAGCTGGATTTTGTGCTGGATTTTGAAGAGTTATACCTTGATGATGTGGTAGTAAAAGCAAACAGAGAAGACCCTGCCTATGGCATCATGCGTCAGGTGATTGCGCATAAAGAAAAGAATGCACAAAAGGTAAATACTTTGGAAACGGATATTTACCTCAAAGGTAAATTATACATCAAAAGCTTACCAAATCAAATTCTTGGGGTACAAATTGACGATTCATCGAAGCAAGCTATACAGAAGCAACTCAACCTTGATAGCAATAGTGCCGGCACGGTGTATCTGCTGGAACAAATGACCCACTATTATTACAAAGCACCAAACAAGAGCCTAAACAAAGTTATGGCTATCAAAACCAGTGGCGACCCACGAGGCTTGGGATTTTCTACCATGCCACCTATCGTAGATGTGTATAGCAATAATATGGAAGTATTGGAAGGTGTTAATCCAAGAGGATTTATATCTCCTGCTCACAACAATGCCTTTCAGTACTATAAATTTAAGTTTGAAGGTTCGTACGTAGAAGACGGACACCTGATTAATAAGATTAGCTTCTGGCCCAAACGCAGCAAAGAGCCTACTTTTAGAGGAACGCTGTATATTGTGGACGATGTATGGGCCTTTAAACAGTTGGAACTTATTCTAGATCGCAATGCTCAGGTAGATGTGGTAGACACACTAATACTGAGACAGCAATACTATAAAGCCAAAAACAATAGTTGGGTAATTGAACAGCAAGTACTATATCCGGTAATCAAACTATTTGGTATCACCATCGCAGGTGATTTCCTTACCAGTTATAGCAATACCAAAATCAATGCGGGTATAGCAGATTCAGTTTTTAGACCCAGAATCATTTCTGTATATGACAGTGCAGCACTCAAAGCTGATTCCGCATTTTGGAACCGGCACCGCCCGGTAGTATTGTCGGATGAAGAAGTCTCCACCTATAAGTTTCAGGATAGTGTATATATCCAAAGACAGTCTGTACAAGACTCTCTATACCATACACCCTCAAAGCATTTCGGTTTTAACGACTTCCTGAGCACGGGAGCCTATTACAAACTGCGCAACAATAAATATGGTATAGCACCATTAATGAACACTATTGGCTATAACACCGTAGAAGGGTTGGTGATAGGTCTGAGTCCGTATTGGCATCATGATTTGGGCAAAGGGGATAGCATTAATATCAGCTGGCAAAATCATTACGGCTTTGCCAATAAAAAATGGCAATCGCTATTATCCATTTCCTTTATGAATATGGATTCTACTTTTATAGGTAAGAAAGCTACACTCTGGGCCAATATTGGCCGCCATGTGCCACAAATCAATAATCATCAGCCTATTGACCCTATCATGAATACTTATACCACACTTATTGATGGGCTAAACCTGATGAAAATTTACCAGTCCACCCAGGCACAGATAGGCTATGACTATCATCTGGGCAATGGTCTCAGAATTATGGCAGATGTAACAGCCGAACAAAGAGAGGAAATGATTAATCATTCGAATTACAGCTTTTTGAAACCTTCAAAACGGAAATTCACGACCAATCAGCCTCAAGAGTTGCCTGATTTTGAAGATCACAATGCCTTTATCATTAATGTAGGATTGGAATACCAACCCGGCTGGAAATACGTTGAGTATCCGGAATATAAAATGGCTGTGGGCAATACTGCTCCAATATTCAAATTAGGGTATACCAAAGGCATTCCACAAATATTGAACAGTAAAACTGATTTTGACCAGTGGAATTTTGGTATAGAGCATACTATCAATATGAAACTCATTGGACAATTGAAATACAATGCGCAAGCCGGAGGCTTTCTCAATGATAAGTATGTAGGCCTGCCGGATAGATGGTATATTTATGGTAATCAGTTAACCATTGCCAATCCATATTTGAAGAGCTTCCAAACTGCCCCATATTACGCATACAGTCATACGGCCCCATACTATGGACAGCTGCATGCAGAATGGCATTTGAATGGCTTTATTTCTAATAAATTACCATTGCTCAAGCAGTTGGACTGGCACTTTGTACTCTCTGGCAATGGTTTTTATCAAGAAGATGGCTCTCATTATACAGAATATGGCTTGGGATTGGAGCATATCGGCTTTAAGTTGTTTAAATTTGTTCGCCTCGATTACTTCATTGGCAGAGGCAGCGAACATGATAAGTGGAGAAATGGATTCCGTCTTGGGCTGACCCTACCGATGGGAATGGTATCTATTCAGTAAAAAATGCTTGCTCCAGGAGTATAGCGAATAAAAAGCATGAAGGAAGAAAGTTTTAGTTTTAGTCGGGCTACAGTAGCATACTATTCAGAAGTTGGTTTTAGCGCTCTAAGGCAGCTGGTACCTCAAGAGCAATGTGTACTATTGACCGATGAAAACGTGTACCAAGCACATGCTGCAAAGTTTGCAGATTGGAAACACATCCTGATACCTGCGGGTGAGCAGCATAAGCAACAAAGCACTGTAGACCATATCATCGCCCGGCTCATGCAACTGGAAGCCGACCGGCAAACTTTGCTGATAGGTGTTGGGGGTGGGGTGGTCACCGATATTACGGGATATACCGCTTCTATCTATATGCGGGGTATCGACTGTGCATATGTGCCTACTACCTTGCTCAATTTGGTGGACGCCTCTATTGGTGGCAAAACAGGAGTAGATGTAGGGGCATATAAAAACATTGTAGGTAGCTTTCGACATCCCCGATTCATACTACAAGATCTCGATTTTCTGACTACACTGCCTCATACCGAATGGATAAATGGTTTTGCAGAAATCATCAAGCACGCCTGCATCAGAGATAAAGCACTGTTTAAACATCTATCGCAGCACAGGCCAGAAGATTTTATGCAGAATAAGGAGTTGCTGGCCGCGCTTATCCACAATAATATCCGGCACAAATTTGCCGTAGTGCAAGCAGATGAGTTTGAAAAAGCCGAACGCAAATTGCTCAATTTCGGACACAGCATAGGGCATGCCATTGAAAATCTATGCGCACTGCCACATGGTAGAGCCGTTGCTGTAGGTATGATGGCTGCTGCATTCATTTCAGAAAAAGAAGTGGGATTTGTTGAAACTGAAGCACTCCGCCGTCTTTTACAGCAATACCAACTGCCTGTATCTGTATCTTTTGAGCCGGGTGAAGTATTTCAGCTACTAAAACTGGATAAAAAGCGCATGCAACAAAGTATCAATTTTGTACTACTGCGCAGCATAGGCGATGCCATTATTCAGCCCATAGGTCTGGATAGATTACACTCCTATCTGCAGCTTTGGCATAATAAATAGTTACTTTGCAGCAGAGCTTTCCACAGAAGTATTTATTCCGCTCAGATATGAAAGTTAGCATACAATCATCCACACTTTCCGGACAAGTAACAGCACCTGCATCCAAGAGCGCCATGCAGCGGGCCTGCGCTGCCGCGTTGCTGCACCGTGGCCAAAGCTATATTTATAATCCCGGAAAGAGCAATGATGACAAAGTTGCCCTTTCTATAATCCGCGCATTTGGGGCGACAACAGAGCTGCAACAAGGGCGGCTAGAAGTGTATAGCAAGGGCCTCGAGACCTTATTACAAGCCCAGGCCGGCACTATCCACTGCGGAGAATCCGGACTGAGCATCAGAATGTTTGCGCCCATCTGCGCTTTAACGCCGCATAAAATAAAGCTTGAAGGCAGTGGCTCCCTGCGCAACAGACCCATGCACTTTTTTGAAGAAGTTTTACCCCAACTGGGTGTACAGGTGAGTAGTAATAAAGGACTGCTGCCTTTATGCTTGCAAGGACCATTACAAGCACGCAGTATATCAGTAGATGGGAGCCTCAGTTCGCAATACATTACCGGACTGCTCATGGCATATGCTGCCCTGGAAGCCAAAGATGTGCAGATTCACATTCTTAATCCCGTTTCCAAACCCTATTTGGCACTAAGCCTGCAAGTGCTTCGGGATTTTGGCCTGCCTTGCCCGCGACATGAGCAGCTGCAAACGTTTATCTTCGACGGTGCAAGTGCTCACAATAAAAACGAGGACGTACATTATACCGTAGAGGGCGACTGGAGCAATGCCGCATTCTGGCTAGTAGCCGCTTTGCGCCACCCTATCAACATTCGCGGTTTAGATCTTAATTCCGTGCAGGCAGATAAGCGCATACTTGAAGTATTGCAGCAATGTGGGGCTAATGTGCACAGCGAGCAAGATGTAATAAGTGTAGAAGCCGGTGAGCTACAACCCTTTAGTTTCGATGCTACAGACAGTCCCGATTTGTTTCCACCCTTGGTAGCACTCGCCGCCATGCTGCCTGGCACTTCGCAAATCAGTGGAGTGCATCGCCTACAACATAAAGAAAGCAATCGCGCCCAAAGTCTCCAAAGCGAGTTTGGCAAGTTGGGCTTGGCAATACACATCAATGGCAACACCATGTATATTACAGGCGGCCAGCGACTGAAAGGTGCCGACTGTCATGCCCACAATGACCATCGCATTGCAATGGCACTGAGCATTGCAGCCAGTATAGCGCAGGGCAGCACCCACATCAGCAATGCAGAATCGGTACAAAAATCTTATCCCGATTTTTTTGAAGTGTTTCAGTCTTTGGGCGGGCAGCTACAAATACTAGAAGAGGGGTAGTAAGAACCACTGCATACCAATGGTTTGCCCCTCAAGATGTGGCCCATTAAAGGCTATTCCTTCAGATGATGAACGCAAAAATCTTAGAATAGCTCGGATTCATCATTATTCTCTATAGCTATAATTACCTCTTTTGTGTTTCTTCTAGACTCAATACTTTCTAAATAATCTGCTCCCAATTGATTTTTCAAATATGCAATACCTTCCAAGAAAACGCGAATAGATTTCTTATCATCTGTCAAATCAAAACTACCAATGCGTCTTAAGCTGAATTTGGGCAAAGAATAATAATATCTGATGTCTTTTATTAAAGCCTGAATGAATCGTAGGTTGTCATCATTTAAATCTTTAATGACTCGCAAGGACTTTTTCAAGTTCTCTTCAGCCTTTTGTTCCAAAGAAATTTCACTTCGACCTAATTGGTATTTTGGGGTAAAACTTTTTGCCTCTTCGTACAAGCCCCAGAAGGATGATGATAACTTTAGGGTAGGCTCATTGAAAGAACATTCAATTTTGCTGAGCAATTCTTCAAAATCAATTTCAGATATGCGAACTTTATCTCCCTTTTCTACCGTTTGGGCAAATAAACTCAACCCTTTTCTCCGAAGTAAATTGAGTTCATAACAATGATGCTTTTTAGCCGATTTAACACGCGGTGGCAACTTACTGATTTTCTTAATTATTTCAGGATATTGCTTTTCTAAATCTGCATATAAGTTTCTTACTCTCGTTATCGTGCTGATTTCTTCATCACCATCAAAACCATCTTTGATTTTCGCCCCCAAATTAGATGGTGAAGGTTCTTCCTCCTTATCAAATATCTTAGCATCTTCACCCAAAGTATTGTGTATTAAGAACATTTTTTGTTGTGCGATTTCTCTCGATTTCACAATATCTGCTCCTTTTCGAGAAGGAAAAAAATTAAAAATGTATAACTCGTCAAATACTTTTGAACCAATCCTATTGATACGTCCTACGCGTTGGATAACTCGAGTGGGATTCCAAGGAATATCGTAATTAATGATAGCCCCCGCTCGATTAAGATTAAAACCCTCTGATAATTTATCTGTCGTCAATAATATTTTGAAATGATTGGTATGCGTACCTTTATATTGTGCGTTAAAATCACCATTTAGATGTTTCGCTAATTCTTTTGATACTTTTCCATCACAAACCAATAATTGATTTCCAAATTCACGTCTAAATCTTTTTTCTAAGTGATGAATAGTATCTACATATTCAGAGAATAAAATAATTTTTCGTTCGGGTTCTTTTATAATTAATTCTTTTACTTTTTGAATTATCTCTTCCTGTTTAGGGTCGTTTTCAACCAATTGAAGTTCTTTTAATCGCTTTTGGATTTTTTGGAAGAGTTCAATGTCTGTATTGATGTCTTCCAAGAATTCTTCTTTTCTTTGGAAATCATCAATGATATAAACTTCTGTGTTTTTAGGTGTTTTTCTTCTTAAATCACCTGAAGCGTATTTCTCTAAATTGGCTTCAATTTCTTCGATTTCAAAATTTTTGATCTTTTCAATAAATGACCGGTCCAAGATGAATTTTCCAGTCTTATTAATAAAATCACGCACCAAAATATGGACATTTAAAAATCGTTGAATTGATTGCTCAAATGAACCAAATGACGACTCAAATCGTTTTACCAATATACGACGCATAAAGTCGTATAAGTTGCGTTGTTGATTGTATTGTCGGTTGCCTTCTTCGTCTAGTTTTTCATTATTAATTACTTTTTCATAGCTAAATGGTTGGTAAATGGCGCCTTTGAAAACACCATTCTCTGCAAAATATTTACCTATAATCTGATCATAAAATTCATCTTGCTCGGCACTTAAATAGAAAAAGAGCTCGTCAGGGTCTTTGACTTTGGATAATTCACCAATTTCTTTTGAATAAATGTGATCCTTTTGTAAATCCAATCTGTTTCTTCTGATGACTACAGGATTTATCACTCTTTTGATTTCATCTGATAATCTTTTTGTTTTGACATTGACCTTTTTAATATCTACTGGTAACTCTTCATCAACAATTGATATATAAAGGTTTTCAGCCTGTTTTCTTTTTTTATCCTCTGCTGAACTCCAGTTTTTAGTGATAAAAGACAACTGTTTGTAAGTGTAATTGAGGTTGCTAAATTTTCCTGCCAAATTATCTTCTAATGAAATTGAAGATCTTCCGGGAACAATAAACAATTTTAATAGTGAAAAGATATCCTCTGGAGAATTGTTAAACGGAGTAGCAGTTAATAAAATCACTTTCTTACCTCGGCAAAGCATTGCTAGATTTTCATAATCTGCTGTATCCTGATTGCGAAAATAATGAGCTTCATCTACAATGACCACTTCAAAATCTCTTCCCTCAATACTCTCTGCAATTGAATCTATTTTACCACGGCTAAATATTTGCCAGTTATGCAATCCAAATTTTTCTAAATATTCATACCATCCACTATCTTTTCTCTCAGCATCACCCATCAATCCCGGTGGACAAATAATGATTCCCCTCTTGTTTATCTGTCTGGCTATCATAGAGGCAATTACAGATTTCCCCAATCCCACAACGTCTGCAATAATACAACCGTTGTGTTCTTTGATGATTTGTAATGCCTGTTTGACAGCATCCACTTGATAGCTGAATTTTTTTAGTTCAACTTTTTCTAATAGATTATCCAAATCGATTTTTTCATCTTCTTGATTGTACGTATCTAGATAGGTTTTTATGACCAAACAGTAGGCCTCAAATGGGGTGATGGATGCTACTTGTGATTTATGTTGAATAAAATCGATGAGGATTTTGCGATTTTCATCTCGTTCGGTTATTGGCACTGCTTTTTCCCATAATTCGTCGAAGTATTGAACAGCATCGTAATAACCATAGTCCTTGATTTCAACATTAAATTCTTCTTGGTTTTGCAATCCAGAACGTGTCAAATTACTACTTCCAGTAATAAATTGACCTGACATTCCTTGTAAATGGGCTTGTTCCTTATTTAAATGAAATAGGTACAATTTAGCGTGATTGGGATTTTCTGTTTTACGGATTTCTAATCGCCCTTCGGTAATCATCTGTACAAAGAATCCTACTTGATTGTAAAATTCTTCGGTGTCCATTTCTTCATTGTTCAACGCAAAACCTAAAGAGACCAAATATTGTTGGAAGATTTCATCATGTGAATACTCTTCATTCTGATTATTGGCATATTCAATGATGTTTCCTGCGTGTTGAAATACTTGAAGTCCTACAAGTATTTTTAGTTTCTGTTCAGCATTCTGCTGTAAACTTTTGTATATTTCAGACCAGCCATTGAAGTAGAAAAATCCTACTAAAAACTTCAATTCATCACTGATACCGATAAGAGTATTAAGCCTGCTTTTTAAAGTTTTTTGTTGTTTATTATTAGTGATAAAATTGTTTGCCATAGCTACTTATCAAATAATCAAAATTAAGGTTTGGGATACTGTTTATCGAGTTTCCATTCTTGTGTGTTAATTTGCTTTTTTAATATATATAATCTTTCTAAAATCTCATCAAACGTAGGTGCATTTTCTTGATATATCATTTCTTCTCGCATTTTTTTGTAATCTTTTTCCCACCCTTCTGTCACTTCATTGATAGGAATAAAATTAAGTGTATTGGGAGCTAGTAAGTTGTAATCTATACCTGACACTTTGGTAAATTGATATCGGTGTTGGATAATTGTATTATACAATTTCCGGTCTTCTATCGCCGAAATATATGCACTATTTGCCAATTGAAACACATCATACAGATGCCTACTTAGTCTATTTACTCTTACTTTATTGATTGGTTTATGAAATTCTTCGTGTAATAGAAAGAGTTTTTCCAAAAATGTCCGTTCGGGATTGACAGATGGTATTTCTATAGGAAATCCCGCGAATTTTTTATCTCCAAAAATTTCATCCACAAATGAGGTGATAGGTCTCGTAGTATAGGGTTCAATCAACGATCGACAGCCGATTTCTATTTGAATTCTCGGTTGAATATACCCATCACTCTTTGTAACATTAGGATAATAAACTTCGATTAAACGAGGGTCTTGATCACTTTCTCTTGTCTCGACTAGCTTAAATTCCAATTCTTGGTATCCATTGTCAGTGAATATACTTTGTAATTCAATAAAAAATTGCTCTGAAGTATATTTATTCGCAACTTTTCTGAGTTGTGTCCTTTGATTTTTGGATAATTCGCCATCGAAACCCAAAAATTTTCTATCAATGGCTAGGTCAATGTCTTCTGAGAAGCGTTGGATGAGTGACCAAGATTTACTCAACGAAGTCCCACCTTTAAAAACCAAATGAGTAGCAGCACTGGTTTGAAATATCATTGCTAAAGTTTGTACTACCCACCAGTCCTTCTCTACAGCGAATGGTGGAATCCCCTTTTGGGCTGCCACTTCGGTGAAAATATCTTCTTTTTCCGATGCCTTTAATTCGTGAAAATTAATCCTTTTCATCGCACAGTGCTTTTTTTAATATTTGTTGTATCCAAACTGGAGCCAAAGCAATATCGTGTCTTAAATCGCGCTGATTTTCTGACCTTAATAATTCCAAAATCTTATTTTCTACTTCAGGAGTTAGCTGGTTTTTTCCAATTTCTTTAAGAGCCTGAATAACCAATTGGCTAATTTTTCCTTTGGCTAATAAATTCTTTGGCGTAGTTTTTTTGAATTTGATACTACGTTTACCCACTTTGATTTCTCTCGGTGAGCCGTCTGTAAGTAGCACAAGTTTTGTAGGCACTTGATTACTCAATCCCAAGGCATTCATAGCATAACTTCCTGCCGGTACGATACGTATGCGGTCTCGCTTGGCGATAGCTTCAGCCACCTCCTCGGCAGAGGGGGTAATGGGACCAATAAGAGGGTTAATTTTCGGGAAAACATAAATGCCTTGCGCCACTCGCAAAATTATCTTCTTGTCTTCTAATCGGTCCAAAGCTTTACGGATAGCATCAGAAGATCCGTAGCGGGAGAAATCTTCCGCTAACACCAAAGAACCTTTTGGCTTCCTTTTTATAGCTGTTTCTATTTGCTTTTCTATGCTCCTCACCACTGGTATTATGACTTCATTATTTGTCACAAAAATAGTAATAATTTGTGACAAATTATTGTGATATGGATGGATATTTGAACAAATTTAAAGTACAACTTTAAATTTATCCATCAATAGCTTTTAACGCTTGGTTTTTGACAAAAGAAGCAACCGTCAAACGATGAACACCTAAGATTCTGCCTATGGCTGAATACGAAACTTTCTTGTCCAAAAGTTCTTGAATTTTCTTTTCTTGCCCAGTAAGTTTGGTTTTGGATGACTTGCTACCTTTGGGGCGACCTAGAATTACACCTTCGGCACGTTTGCGTGCAAGTGCTTCCTTGGTGCGTTGAGAGATTAAATTACGCTCTATTTCTGCTGAAAGACCAAAGGCAAAGGCTAGAACTTTGGAATTGATGTCGGAACCTAAGCGATAGTTGTCTTTGATAGTCCAGACTTGTATATCCCGATTCATACATTCATTCAAGATTCCCATAATCATTAATAAGTTCCTTCCCAAACGTGATAATTCAGAACAAATAAGTATATCACCTTTTTTCATTTTTTTGAGGAGCTTTCCAAGTTTTCTATCATCTACTTTTTTGGATCCGGAGATTGTCTCTTCTATCCATTTGTTGATAACCATTTCGTGCCGTTCGCAAAAAGAATTGATTTCGTAACGTTGATTTTCTACTGTTTGTTTGTCTGTGCTTACTCTAATGTAACCGTAAATCATAAGAAAAAGTCATTAAGTTTATTATTCAGTTATAGTTTATTTTAAACAAATATTGCTTAAAATAAATCTATGCAATAATTGTTACCCTTAGTTCAGCGATTATTTTAGACAGAACAGTAATAAAACATCCTTTCAAACATCAGAAAGTTGGGTGATTTTGTCTTCGATTGAAAGACAAATTAAGGATAAAATAGAAAGGATAGGAACTCCATTAAAAGATTGGGACATCCAAATAAATTATGGAATAAAAACTGGTTTTAACGATGCTTTCATAATAAGTGGAGCCAAAAGAGAAGAAATTTTATCTAATTGTACCTCTGATGAAGAAAGGCAAAAAACAGACGAACTTATTCGACCATTATTAAGGGGACGTGATATTAAGCGCTATTCTTATAATTTTGCGGATTTGTAT